>JAPPIY010000268.1 GCA_026914095.1 Oligoflexia bacterium | reverse complement strand
CACAACTTTTTTACATTGTCAAATATTATTTCCTTAAAATCATAAATTCACAAATAATTTCAATAGGCTAGAGCTTTTTCAGGGACGACTAAGTAGGTCAATATGGAATTTTGTAAAAATTTATAGGCGCTTATTTCTCATACCTCATAAAAACGGCTAAATCCCTTGTAGTTAAAGGCTGTTATAGCTTTTTTACGGTTTTGGCTCTATAATTCTAGAAGTTTCCGCTTAAAAGAGTTCAATCTTCCTAAAAGCTCTAAATTAATTGGGATAAAAATTCAAACGGATTAAGCTTGATAAAAATCCCCCCTATAAATTGATAAGGTTTTTTATGCAAAAAATGTTGCATTTTTTAGATTGTCAAAATAAGGTTATTTTGAGGAGGTTTATATGAAAAATGTATTGATTTTTAGCTTTTTTATATTATCACTTGTCAGTTGCGGCAATAGAAGAAGCAACGGCCCTTCCCCCTCTCCAGCGACGCATCCCATTCAAAACGAATCTTTACAAAAACAGATGAAATCCCTTCAGAATATTGTGGATAAATTGAATCAATTAGAAACTGACATACAAGCGCTGGCTGATAAAGCGCAGAAATTAGAAGAAGTGCCTGAATCGGCTTGGTTTGACACAGATAAATCCGATCTTTCTGATGGTTGGCTGACAGTAAAAGAAAGGCTTGAGTTCTTTAGACAGGTTGTAAAAAATTATTATAGCTTGTTACAAAAAGAGTATGAAGGGCCTTCAGAGCCTCTTTCGCTTAGACAGGCTAAATTAATTGAAGATATTAATAAAATTTCCAGAAACTGGCTTATTCAGCTATCTCTTCTCAATAAAGCCATAGACAATTTAGGGTCAAGTTATTCAGAGATTCACGAACAGCATCAATTAACAGAAATTATAACAGATTGGAACTCTCTTTATAAAAGGTGGAGTGATTTTTCAAAAAAATTGCACAACTACCAGGTTTTGCTTATCCAAAATTGAAGTGAGTTTTTCAGAAATTTTGATGTGGACGGGTTATTTTTAAATGGGTTATAATCAAGAGGAGAGTTATTTAAATTAGCGTTCAAATCTGAAAGATTTATTTGGACACAATATAGAAACAATAATAAATCGGCGCTTTAGTTGGTGTGCTGATTGGGTTTGAATTTTAAAGTTTTGTCTGGGGATTCCCGCCCCTGTTTGCGCGAGGGCAGGGCTTTCGTGAAAGTTCCGTCTTAATGGGGAAGATGAAACAAGTCATACTCAATTTTCAAAACTAGACCAGTATAAATTAGGGAGATTTTTGTGCAGGAATATGACACTCTTTTGCTATGCGATAAAATTTTAATTTATAAAAACAATGAGTTTGTTTGTGAATCCAACAAAGCTTTGGGAATTCAAGATTCAAAAATTGTTTATTTAGGTGATTTTAGCTCCCAATTAAGAGCTAAAAAAACTTATAATCTCAAGAATCATTTAATTTTGCCGGGTTTTGTAAATACACACACTCATCTGGCTATGTCTTTGTTTAGAGGTTTAGCCGACAACAAGCCTTTAAAAGTATGGCTTGAAGATTATATTTTCCCTTTGGAAAGCCATTTGGTCAAAGAAGACTTTGTTCGGGTGGGGACACAGCTTTCTTGTATAGAGTTGATTCGGTCTGGCATAACAACTTGCTGTGATATGTATTTTTATAACAAAATTATAGCTGAGACTTTAGAGCTGGCAGGTGTGAGAGCATTGGTTGGAGTGTCTGTTCCCAGTGTGGAAAAAGACTGGAGGCAATGGAAACAGAAAAGCTTATCTTTAAAAGAGCAGTTTAAAAATCATCCTAGGGTGAGTGTTGCTTTAGCTCCCCACGCGCCTTACACTGTGGATAGTGAAATTTTATCAGAAATGGCGGAATTTTCAAGAAGAGAAGATTTGTTTTTGACTATTCATGTTTCAGAAAGCCAATGGGAACAGGAGGAAATTAGAAAAAAATATAATAAAACACCTGTTCAATATCTGCATGATTTAGGTGTGACAGGCGACAAGTCTTTGTTTGTTCATTGTGTTCAGGTGAATCAAACCGATTTGCAAATTATGGCTCAAACTCACACCGCCTTTTCTTATAATCCGGAAAGCAATATGAAACTGTCTAATGGCATTGCTCCTATTAACTTGGCTTTAAAAGAAGGGGTTACTGTGGGGTTGGGGACAGATGGCTCAGCTTCTAATAACAATTTAAATTTTTTTGAGGAGATGGGAACAGGGGCTAAACTTCAAGCTTTAAAGTATGGAGAAGAATCTGTAACAGCGCAGCAACTGCTGAAAATGGCAACTATAGAAGGGGCTAAGGCTTTAGGATTGCAAGATCAAGTGGGAACTCTTGAGATAGGGAAAAAAGCCGACATAATTGCTTTGGATTTGAGTCATAGCTCTTTTCATCCCTTTTATAATCCTGTTTCTAATATTGTTTATACAGCCTTGGGAAATGAGCTGAGCTTTGTTATGTGTGATGGAAAAGTTTTAATGGAAAATTATAAACTGAAGAGTTTAGATGAAAAGTCAGCTCTAAAGGAAAGCCAGATTTTTTCTCAAAGAGTGAAAGAATTTCTTTCATCAAAACATTAAATGCTATGCAGAAAAGTGTTTATATTTGTCAAAATTGCGCTTGGGAGGGCAGTAAATGGCATGGAAAATGCCCACAATGCCAGGCTTGGAACAGTGTCACAGAGGAGTTAAAGCCAGTTCTTTCTTCTGCCAAACGCCCTCATTTTTTTGTCTCAGACAGCGATAAAAAGCCTCATCCGTTTTCTCAAATTATAAAACAGGATAAAAAAAGTTTTCCTTCTGGCTTAAAGGAGTTTGATAGAGTGTTAGGGGCTGGTTTTGTTCCAGGAGCTTTTATTTTGTTGGGCGGCTCTCCCGGGGTGGGAAAAAGCACTTTATTACTGCAAGTCTGTGGTCATGTTTCTCAGACGAAAAAAGTTCTGTATATCTCTGCTGAAGAAAGCCCCTCTCAATCCGCTTTACGGGCCAGCCGATTGAATATTGACAGGCCAGAGCTTTTATTTTTTAGCGCAAACTCTTTAGAGGATATTTTATTTCAAGCTGAAAAAATAAAACCTGATTTATTAATTTTGGATTCCATACAAACTGTTTATTTAAAGAGCTTATCTTCGGCTCCGGGGACTGTTGCGCAAGTGAGGGAGTGCGCGGGGCTGTTAATGAATTTTGCCAAATCCTCTTCTATCACAGTGGTTATAGTTGGGCATGTTACAAAAGACGGCAGTTTAGCGGGGCCAAGAGTTTTAGAGCATCTTGTGGATACTGTATTATCTATTGAAGGGGAGAGTGAAAGCCAATGCCGTGTTCTGCGATCCAGTAAAAACCGTTTTGGCCCTAACAATGAGATTGCTCTTTTTGAAATGAATGAAGAGGGTTTGAGGGAGATTACAAACCCTTCTGAATTTTTTTTATCAGAGCGGTTGCAGGATCCTATTGGCTCTGTCATTTTTCCAGCTATAGAGGGCAGTCGGCCTTTGCTTTGCGAAATTCAAGCTTTAGTGACTTCTTCTTATTTGCCTATGCCAAGACGCGCTTGTGTGGGTTTGGACATCAATCGGGTTCATTTGGTGGGGGCGGTTTTAGATAAATACATCCAGATTGATTTGGGAAAAAAAGATTTATCTGTCAATTTAGTGGGAGGCTTGAAAATCACAGAACCCGCCGGCGATTTAGCAATTGCTGTTGCCATTTTATCTTCTCGCTTTAAAGCTCCTATAGACAGTAAAAGCTGTTTTTTTTCTGAAATAGGCTTAACAGGGGAGCTGAGGTCTTGTCGTTTTGCTTTAGAGCGGGTTCAAGAGGCGGAAAAACTTGGTTTTAAACAGGTGTATTTGCCAAAAAGCTTAGAGTCTTTTTTTAAAAAGAAGAGAGTAAAGATTAAACTTAATTTTAAAAGCCATATAGAAGAGTTTAAATTTTAGCTAGAGGGGAAGATAAACTTGTAATTAAACTGCTTTTGAATGAGAAAACTTTTTGGCTTTTTCAGGAATTATATACTTGACACCACATAAAGAATTACAAAACAAAAATAAAGCTTTAAACGGACAGCATTTTATAAAATTCATAAGTGATTAATTTTTCATGTCTTGTAAAAAGTTGCCAAACCCCTTGTGGTTAAAGGCTTTCATAGGACATTTGCGGCTCTAAGTATATAATTCCCGAATTTTCAAATAGGATCGTTATTGTGAGGTTCATAATTTTTTCCAGAAAATGTAAAGCTGGATAATTATTAAAGCTTGTTTACAGTTTGAGTTAAGGCAACCTCTGGATTTTCTTCATCTTTAAAGCGAAAACAGTAATCAATAAAAGCCTTGATATTTTTGTTAATTTTTGAAGAATTAAACAATTTTTCAAATTCCTCCATATTGAAGTTATAAGAGCGATAAGATAAAAGTTTGGCGTTGTTTAATTCGATATTTGAAAAATAATTATAGTTTTCTGTTTTTAATTTGGGATGAATCTCTGTAAGAAACCGAACCTGAATTTTTCTAATTCTTTTTTGTTTTGTTTCTGGTGTGACCTTTCCTTTGTTAGTTTTATACCATTCATTCAAATTATTATACTCCTGGGTCATAAAAGAGGAAAAAGTGATTTGATCTTCCCAATCAAACAACATTCTTTGAAGATTTTCAGACTTTTCCCCCTCTTTTTCCAGGTAGAAAGATAGGGTTGCTTTTCGTCCTACAAATTCTGCAAATCTTTCGTTAAAATTAACATTATCTTTGAAAAAGAGAACTGTATGAGCTAATTCATGAAATATCATCACTACAAAATCTCTTTCTTCATAAGAAAGCATACTGGATAAAATAGAGTCTTCAAACCATCCCAAAGTGCTATAAGCTGTAACACCTCTAATATAGACATCATAATTCTCTTTAGGGAAGGTTTTAGCCTCTTTGGTAGCCTTTTTCTTATCAAAAAAACCTTTATAAGGGACTGAGCCGGTAAAGGGAAAGCTCCATTCATAAGCTTTTAACTCATAGGCTAAAGAGACTCTTAAAAGATAAGTGACATAAGGCCTATCTAATTGGACATAGGAGGAGTAAATATCTTCATCTATATCCATTTGCAATTTTTGTTTGGAAAAACTTTTTATTTCCGAAACAAGCTTCAATTTTGTTTTTTGCTCTTCTGTGAAATCATATTTTTCCAAAGCTTCTTCTATAGAAACTTTACCTTTGAGCAGTTTCATTTGCCCTCTGGAGACACTCCAGAAGTAGCCTAAGTTAGAGCAGGCCGTCAGCAGAAAAAAAGAAAAACACAGAAAAATAGAATTTATTGGGCTACATCGAAGTTTCATATTCTGAGCTCTATATTATAGATGGTATGAGTTAAAATAGTGAGATCATGTTAAAAGGCGGTTTGTGTTAAAGTCAAGCTTTTTTTCAAAATCTACAGGGTTTTTAGCTAGGGCTGGGTGGAGTTAGTATTATACCAAGCCTCACACTCAAAGACATCCTTTTTTAGCTCTTTTATCTATAAAGTTACTTAATTCCAATCCACTTTTTTTACTCGCTTTACGAATCTAATATCTTTCTTTTTTCCAAGAGTTTAAAGCTGAGAGGCTTAAAAAGAGTTCGGATTTGACCACTAGGCGTCCGCAAGGCGATTCCTGTAAATATTACAGTGTTAAAACAAGAGTGAAAATTTTTCAATCCACTGTTCAAACTTTGATTATCTCTTAACGGAAAATGTCAAGATTATTTAAAGGTTTGAAATTGAACTGTCAAGATTGATTAAAATCAACAAAAAACCCGATTTTTTTCTTGTTTTATGCTATAGACTAGTAACCAAAGAGGGAAGTTGTATGCTTAAAATAATTGGATTGTTTGTTTTCTTTGCTATGCCTTGCGCTCAAGCTGAAACTCTTTCTTCAAAAGAGCCTGTAGAAAAGGAAAAGTCCTACATAGAAGAGGAGGCCGATCTGAAGAATCTTCAAATTTCTGATAATGCGGATAGCAGTCTTGTTGAAGGTAAAGAGGTTGATTTAGATCTCAGTGAAAACCTGCGCGATGTAGAGGCTTTTTGGAATGCAGAGTTTGAATCAAAAATGTTTGCTGATAAGTCTTCAACTAATACAATCCTCAGTACTGAAATTTCAGGAGAGCTCAAGTGGAGATTCCTGGAAACATTGTTTATTCGCGCTAAAGGTTTGGTTGTCGGTAAAAATGGATTCACACAGTTTATTTATGATAGAACGGATCGTCCTAGCGGATTCCATTTGTTATCAGCCTTTTTTGAATGGAAAGCTTTTCCTAATATTTCTGTTTTAATAGGAAATATTCAGCAGGATTTTTTATCTGCCCCTTTGTTGGTGACAGATAAAACCTTTCCCAGCGCGATAGGAGAGTGGGCTGTAGATTATTTTCCTGATTATGACTTAAAATTTTTATTTCAATTTGCCATTCCTGACAACGCTTCTGAAGAGCTGAGGCGAGAAACTCAAATTATAAAAGTATTTCCTGTGTTTTTAACTTCGTCTTTTGCTCTGGACACGCAAAATGATTTTCTTGATATTTCTATTAGTGAGAGATTCACACTGTTTCAATACTATAATTTATCTCCAGCTGTGGCTGACAGAAGCCGGGTTTATGGAAACAGTGTTCTTAGAGTGGATAGTGATTCTGTTTTTAAATATGCTTTTTTTGGCCTTCATAACAATTTGAGTTTTCAAAAGGTTCTTTCCGATTTATGGGCCTTATCTTGGGGGGCTGAATTTATATATAATTTAATGGCTCCTGACACCCACAATGAAGGGATTAGGCTTTATACCTCTGTTTATCATAATTATAAAGAGACTATGGAAATAAAACTGACAGGGGAGCTTTTTGCCAGCCAGTCTGATGTTTCTGTGGCTTATTACAACAGTGAAACTTACGGACACAATAATAGAAAAGGTTTTTTAGCCAGGTTTGAGAATCATTTTTTTAGATCGGGTTTGACTCTGGAAACAGTTTTTGTTTATGGCAAACCTATCAATGAAGCGGAAAAATCGCCAACAGGCGAGGCCTTTTCTTTTGCTATTGCTGTAAAGACCAATAATATTGCTATTTGAAAGGATATTAACAATGGGAAAAAAACAAATTAAATTAAGATATTTTTTTATAATTCTTCTGTCTTGTATGTTTTTAAATTCCTGCGCTTGGTGGGAGAGACAAAGAGCTGTCAACCGAACGGATTTGTCTTCTAATGAAGGATGTACACTGAGCAACGCTCCTTTTATTGTGGGTCAAATAGAGAAATCTCCAAATAATGAGGCTGTCACCATCACTCATCTGGAAGGTTTGGCTAAAACTTTCACTTTAAATTTAAAAACATGTATGAGGGATTCTATTCGGCAGGATAATCCCATTCAAAATACTAATTTTGTGATAGAGTATTACAGCAGTGAAGAGAATAGAATAAATGGAAAGCTGTCAAAAGCGCTCGCGAGTTCTGATACTCAGGGCTGTATTCAATGGCAGGAAAAATACAATTATAAGTACACTGTTAAGCCGGTTTGGATTGGCTTGGAAAGAACGATTAAAAAAGAGACAGGAGCTTATGCGGGGGCTGAGACAATTCCCATGGCGGTTAATCCTTGGCTGGACGATGAAGATAGAAAAGACGGCTTGCCCTATATTTTAGACACTCGTTGTGATTACTCCAGGAGCCATCATGTTTTAGATAAATCTGAAAATTATACACAGGATGGCTTGAAGTATTTATCAGAAACAAAGAGGGAGGAACAGCCTATATTATGGGCGCCCACAGTGTCTGTGCAAATTCATGAAGTCAATCCTAATGCAAAAAAGGATAGAAAGGAACAAGATATTAGAAAGCTTTTAAGCAGGTATCAAAATCCTTGCAGATACAGCGGCAAATTGGACTGCTATCAAAGACAATTAAAAATGAATTTATATATTCCTTTAGAGCTTAGATCTTTCAATATGAGCGGTTTAAAGGAAGATAAACTTCTGGGAGGAGCTTACGATATAGAAACAGAGCTTGTTATTTCTCCAAAAGAAGATGGAAACAACTACCGTCTTCATGAAAATGTGTGTTATCATAAAAAAACAACACTCAATCAAACAAACAACTTCTTTAGTTTTACTTGTCATTTAAACTTTTCTTATTCTAATCAAAATGCTTTTCCTAAGCTGGTTGTCCGCATTCAGCCTTCTTCTCCTGATTTGCCCTTTAAAAAATTTGAAGGGGTTTATTCTATCAAATTGAATTTTCAAGACGAGAGAAAAGATTTTAATATTGATACAGTTTATGATGAGGATTACAGAGAGATTTTAGGGACTTCAAAGAAGTTGAGCATTGTAGACAACATGAATATACGAAGTGTCTATAGTTTATTAAACCGCTCTGGAGAGACGGAATCAGCAGAATCTCGAGAGGACAAACTTCAAATTGTCAAAGGGCCTGTGAAAGGTTTAAGCTTTTATCCTCTCCATTTAGATGGTGTTGGTGATTATAAACTCTCTCATATCATTAGCGGCGTTGAATGCTCTGATAGAGAAAATGTGGTGGAAAGAACAGTTACTTTTGTAGGACAGCTGTGTTTAACAGATGTTTTATCCAGCCAAAATTTAAATAACACTCCTTTTCGAGTCTTTTTGGAAAAACCCAGAGAAGGGACAATTAAAGAAATTTATTTCTCCAGCAAGGGTGGAAAAAAGCAATTGTTTAAAACAGATGGACGAAGCTGTATTTCAGTTCCCGTTAATATTAAGCATAAGCTTTACAACCGTCAAAAATATTTTCAAGTGGATATGCATGTTTTGTCTGAAGACTTGAACTTATATGGAAAAGTCCGGCTGGCCTTAAGCCCTTGGCAAAGAGCCTTCCAAGCTTTCCAAGACGCGCAAAATTTAAATGAGGATGTCATTCGTTTTGATACTAAAGATATTTCCAAGCCCAAACTTATTATCAATCAATTTAGGAGCATCAGTTTATTTCCTTCTTATGGCTTGGATAAGTTATTAAATATTCATTTATTTCATAGAATATATCTTTTATTTCAGCCTTTTATACGGAGACCTGATAATTTGGCGCTAGGATTATACCATAGATCCAGAGAGCTTTTAAGGGATGGCCATTATTTAGTGAGGGTGCTTGTTCTGAGAAATCCGCAGGAAACCGGGGATACTGGCGCATGGTCTAGAATTCAAACAACGGATGAGATGATTGAGTCCCGTGAAAATAAATTTACAGATGGGACTATCAGCTTAAAGGGGGCTCAATATATTACACATACGGATTCTATTGTTAAGGCTAAAGCTAATTTTATCAACTTCTATATGCCTCTTTATTTATCAACAAAGCAGTTTTTTTATATTGCCTCTCGTAATTTTATAGTGATAGAGATTCATCCGGCGGATCCAAGTGGTTTTTCCTATGAGGAAGATTGTACTGTTGACACACAAAAAACGGTTTGGCGGCCTTTTTGGGATCATGAATTGGAAAATACTCCTTATGTGGGAGCTTACAATATTCAGCATTGGGTGAATTGGAATCTTCTACAGCCGGTTAAAGATTTGAAGACAGATGAAATTATAGAGAAATCTGAAATAGGCAGAGAATACAAGCACTTTGATTTTTCTGCTGACAGTGAGAGGAAAAACCCTGGTCAAACCGCTTTAAACGGTGAAGAGAACAGTCCCGGTCAAACCGAACCAGAAAGTCTAGGCTGTGTGAATGAGATTCTAGAGGGCAGTAAGGCGCAGGATGTTGAAAAGACTCTTTCTCGCTATAAAGATGGAGAAGTTATCAACTCATTTGATCCGTCTGATAAAGAGGTTAAACAATGCGCTGAAGATAGTATGTTGTCTTCAGCGGGTCTTGAATCCTATAAACGGCAGGTAGAAAAGTATTTCCCGTCCAATGTTTTAGAAGATTTCTCTAAAGAAAACAGCTTAAAACTCGTCAATTTATCGGATGAATCTGCAAATTCTTTTGTTCAGGACATTCAAGATTCTTTTAAAAAATATATAAATAGGAGAGTTTCTACAGGATTAAGTCCATCTGCTCAAGATTTTGAGGATATGTTGTATTTATTAAATCATTTGCCAAAAGAGGATAAAGGCTTAATAGAATTTCGTATAGAAAGAATGTGTACAAAAGATATACAATGCGCGTCCCATGTTATAAAAGCTTATTTTACTTTAATAAATCAAGATTCAGATAAAGAGCATTCCTCTATACAGTTTATTATTAGCTTAATAAATGATAACAAGTTATTTCCTGATTCAGACAGGATATTGTTCAATACCTCCCTAGGGGAATGTGAGAATGTTGGCTCTTGTTTGAATAATATACAAGCTTATATTTTAAATATCTTAGATTCTTATATGGATCACCTGTCTTTTTATGAGCAGAATCTTTTTTTAGAGAGTCTTATGTTGTTTTTTTCACGGGATCAAAAACAACAGCTGTTTAAGCAGATAGAAGGAAAGTGTTTTCCATGGAATCGATCGTTTTTCAAGAGTTCAGAGGACTATAAAAAATGTTATTACCAAACTTTTCATTCTTTTTACAGCCAGATGGGTTTTTCTCAACTTTCAAGTTTTCAGAATCAGACTAATCAGTTAAGGGTGAGTTTGTTAAAAGAGGCCTTTTTGCAACAGCTGAATGTGTCAGATATTAAAGAGAGCAGTTTTTTGAAATCTTTTATGAATAAACTGACTGAAGACAGTCTTGTCCATTTGATTGATACCGGTATAAAAAGCGACAATAAATATGATTCCAGTGTGTTGTCTTTTACAAAGCCTTTGTGTTTCTTTTGGTTTGATCATTATTTGAGGGATTACCTAGGCCAAGATCAAATGATAGGAGCTTATACCAATCATCTGCGACAGTTTGATTACCATCAAATTTTAGATAACAGCTATTCTAATGATGAAGAATACAATCAAGTGGTGTCTTTTTATCCTAATATTGTCAAGTATTTGGCGAATCAAGATAATGAAAAAAGCTCCGCCTGCTATGATAGATACGCAGAATGTGTATTAGCGGATCACTGTCAAGATAGAAGTATAAATCAATCAAAAAATAATTTTTGCTCCCGGCTGTCTATTCAAGATCAAACTTGCTTTAATGTGTTAAAATCAGCTTGTCAAAAAGACCCTTCTTTAAGCCTTTGCGGGAGTGAGTGTCTTTTTAACCCTAACAGCCCTCATTGTGGAAAACAAAATTTTTGCAATCAAGAAGTGAGAGACTTTTGTCTGACAAATCCCGATCAGGATATTTGCGCTAAGTATAAGAGCCGATGTTTTGCCAATTACCTGCCTTGTTTAAAGCGCGAAACTTCTGTCTTTGATGGGAATCAGGCGCTAAATTATGATGGTGAGGATGTGAGTTTTGGCCCTCTTAGAGCTTGTTTAAATGATCCTTATGACTTTTTTCAATTTGAGAATAAAATGGTGGTTCATGAGCTGTCAAAACAAAACAATAAGTACTTGGGAGGTTTTTTAGAAACTTTGAATGTGGCGGCTAATTTTTCTATCGGCTCTTACATGAACTGGACGGCGCAAAGAGGCAGAAGTCTTTCAGCTGGAGGTGATTTTTCTGGAGGATCGCCAAGAACATGGGTTCTCAGTATGACAGGCAAATTGGGTTTAAGCCAATCCATGAGCTCCAATGAATCAAACAGCGATCGGCGGGCTATTGATAATAGAACGGGAGAAAGCGTTTATTTCAATGTGGGCAACGCAAAATTTCAGATAGGTGTTAAAAAATTTCAAAACTGTTTAGTTGTTAAGCCCCGTCCTAACAGCTTTATGAAGGCGCCAAGAGCTGGAGAGATGAAGCCTTATAAGGGGAAAATTTGGTCTCAATCCGCTAGCGCGCTCAAAAAAATTATTGTCTCCCGCCCGGGCTTAATTCTTTGCAATCCTATTGAAGACAGAGGGGATAAAGACCCTAAATACATTACAGAAAACTATTACTATTTTTCTCAAATGATGAATTCAGACAATTCTCAATTTTTAAACTTGCATGACTTAGCCAATCGCCCTTTTATGCTTATTTTGAGGGGGCGGAAAGAGTTTGTAAAAATGTATCATATCTTAAAAATGACTATAGAGGGGGATAATGGCGTTATTGAGGAAAATGGAGGAAGTAATCGCCCTCCTGAGAATATGTTTATAGAGTATCCCTTCCCAGTGGAAGAGGCTGTTGGTTTAAATTTAACTATTAGGGAGTTTAATGAAACGGGATTTTCTCCGGGAATTTATCATTATCCCTACGATTCGGATGAGAGTTTGGATGTATGGTTTGCAAATAAAAAACATGAGAATAGTTTTTTTATGGAAGAATTGTCAGAACACAATTTATTTGATATTCCCACTCATAC
>JAPPIY010000120.1 GCA_026914095.1 Oligoflexia bacterium | reverse complement strand
ATTTCAAGCATTTAAAAAGACAACAGGAGCTAAAGTCTGAAAGCCTTAGTGAAGAAGCGATGTCTTTGAGTGGATTGAAGCTTGGTATAACTCTAAAAGACTTCATTCAGCCCTTGAATATAAAAGCCCTAGGGATTTTGAAAAAAGGCTTGATTTTAACGATATTACCTCTTAACTTGAATCCACTATTTTAGCTCATACCACTTTTTTACAACCTCCCAATATCCCCCTTTATCGGGACCAATACGTCTGAGATAACCTTCTTTTTGAAGCTTGTGGAGTATACGTTTAACTGTTCTTCCTGATCTATTAATTTGCTGTGCTAATTCAAGAATGGTTATTTTAGGATTTAAAATTAGAAGTTCTAGAGTTTTCAGTGCCATTTTCTGGGACATTTTCTGGGACATTTTCTGGGACATTTTCTGGGACATTTGAGCCTTAATAGCCTGTAATGTTGCTATTTCTGAAGGTTTCATATGCGTTTTCATAGGCGTTTTTTCCAAAACCTCTTTTTTTTGCAGTTTTTTTCGCATTTCTGCGTCATGATTTTTAAATTCAACCCATAAACCGGTTGTTTCATCCTGAAATACAGGCTCGGGAACTCCATAGTTCTTGCAGGCTGTTATCATCTTCTCAATGCCTCTGCCCCAAGTCTCAACCATACCTGAAAGGAAAAATATCTTTGCTATATCAGGGTTAAAGGGCTTTGAAGAGTGTTTGGCAATCAGCTTCTCAATTGTCCAGTCATATGGGAATAGGCTGTCATTCCAGATCATGATTTTATCTTCATAGACTCTGATTTGAATGGGTGAGCCTGTCGTGTAATCCTTATGAATAACAGCATTTAAGACAGCTTCTCTAAGGGCTTCTTCCGGAACAGGAAAGGTTTCCAGTCTCTCCAGACCCTCATAAGAGATGAAGGCTTTTAGATATTTTGTCAAAAGTAAATCCACTGTTTTGTCCACTTGAGTGAATAAATCGCCACGAACGACATCATGATATAAAATATCTGCATCATCTTTAAAGTAGCCAACTTTGATGTAAGCTCCTGTAAAATAATCCTCCGGGTCGGGGTAGAAAAGCAGAATAGTTGCCCGTTTGAGCTTGCCATCTTCTGTTAGTTGTAGTTTTTCAATGAGGTCTTCTTTCTTTTCTTTTAGAACTTCAGGATTAAGCCTTTTCTTTTTGACAGCCATCTCACAAAATTTGGCAATAACCTTGGAATCCAGATCAGAAACTGAGCCTTTTTCCACAGGGATGCTATCCCAGGTCTTGCCCATCTTTTTTAAAAGGAAGTGGTGAAGAGCAGAGCCTCTTAATTCCTGATTGGTGCTACCGCTTCGGTAATAAAATTGACCTCTGTAATTTACAGGATGGGTATAAGATTTTATTTTTATTTGAATAAGGGTTTTGCCTTTTTCTTTTATTTGATCAATTTCAGGAACAATACCCAAAATATCTCTTATCTTGTTTGGCAAATCCTTTAAAAGCTTGGATATATTTTCAACACCAATGGCTTCGCCTTTGTCATTCCTACCAATTTCAAGAACTCCACCTTGAGCGTTGGCAAAACCACAGATCCATTTGAGATGTTCGTCCCTCCAGGACTCTTTCCATTCTATATGCTTGTCTTCATCCATAATTTTCTTATACTACAGAAAAGTCGTTTTATTGTCATTCTAAAAATATAAAGCTTATTGTTTAGATAAATCTGGTTGCCTTAGTTTGTTTGAAAATATCCTTTATATGATTTGAAATTTTATCCATACTCCATTTTTGCCGTTTAGCCACAAAATCAGAAACAGCTTGTATTGGTAAGCCAGATTTATCAGAAAAGCTTTTAAGCCCCATAGCTTTGATTATTTCTTGGAGGAATTTATAAAGCTTGTTTTATTCTCTTCTTAAATATTTTTTCTAATTTCATAAGCTTTTTTTCTCTTGCTTTAAAATCTAATAGAATGATTTTTACTTTGTCATAATCGGGAAGACAATCAATCCCACTTTGACCTTTTTTTCTGGCTTTTATAAAGTCTTTCATCATTTTCATATCTTTATCACTCATCTTTTACTTTACTTTACTTTTAAAATAAACTCTTCTAAATTGCAAATATGAAAAACGAAAACGAACAAAAATATATAATTATTAAGGATTTTATTTTTATGATTTCCACTTTAGTGCTTCTTGTTGGGCTACTTAATTATTTAGCTGATTTTATAATCCGCCCGTATAGAAATGAATCGAAAATAAAACGCATGGAAGAGCAAGCAGAAAGACTAAGAGAAAGGCTCTACGATCACAAACATTATTAAAGTTTAATAGGTAAGTGTCATTACTTAAAAAACCACTTACAATAACATTTGTATCAAGAACAACGAGAGGCTTTTTTCTTACGCTCTTTCCTTAGCTCCCTTTGGGCTCTTACTGCAAGTGTCATAATTTTTTTACCGGAGTAACCTTGTTTTTTTGTGTTTCTTCGGATTTTAGCAAGCATTTTCAATGCCTTTTTTTCTTCATGGGAAACAGACTGACAAATTTTTTGAACTCCCAGACGGATTAACTCTGCCATTGGCTTATTTTGAATTAAAGAAAGAGATTTTAAGGTGTTTAATTCCGTTTCTTCAATATAAATTGTGGTTTTCTTCAACATATAAATAACTCCTATACCATACTGCCATATATAAGGTTCAATGTCAAACATTTTTTTGAAGCTTTCACAATCTAAACTTCGCTGTGATAATCACAGCAAAAAATTGCTCTGGTGGAGAAACCCAGCCTCTATAGCCTCTCGCTGTGATTACTTATGATAGAGCGGAAAACTGGAGGAAAAGCCGGGAAAAAGCATGGCGGTTTAGTTATTGATTTCACTGGAAAAATCCAGTTTTTTGTTGTTTTGAGGGGTGGCTTTTTGCCTGCCCCTCAGCTCCACCAAAAAAGAAGTCTGGGAGACTTCTTTTTAAATTCAAGTTTTAAAATTACTTGGATTTTCTAGTTTGGTTTTATTTTGGAGGTGATTTTCCAAAAGCTGGCTTTTGTTACAGATCGCTCTTCATCAGTTTCATGTCATGGGTTAAGAGCTTAATGCGCCACTCTAACATATAAGGACAGGCTGGAAAACATAGAGTTGTTTGATCTAAGATGCTGTTTTGCCCTAAAAGCTGTTAAAATAAATAAAACAATCAGGAAGACAGCTCAAAAGCCCTTAGGCTGGTTAGGGAAATTAGCCATCATTCCACAAAAATAAGGCGCTTAAATTAAAAAACCTAAATAATATCAGTTAGTTGTAGAAATTAGCTCAGCTTATTTTACAGTCAATTAAATACTTTTTAACTTGTTGATTTTTCATAAAAATTATTTTATAAATTGGAGTATATGTTTGACAGTAAAAAAAGTCCAATTTTTGTTCAAAGCTGTTATGAAAAAGCTCAAAAAAAGCTATCTCTCGCCAGAAAAGTTTTAAATAGACCTCTAAATTTATCGGAAAAAGTTTTATTTTCTCATCTTTTTTCCTCCAATCAATTTACAGGAAATGAGGCCTTTCTAAACCTAAACCCCGATCGTGTGATTATGCAGGATGTGACAGCTCAAATGGCTTTATTGCAATTTATGCTGACGGGGAAGGACTCATCAGCCGTTCCCACAACTATTCACTGTGATCATCTTATTACCGCTAAAGAAGGTGTTGATAAAGACCTTAAAGAATCTTTGATTTCCAATAAAGAGGTTTTTGATTTCTTATCTTCAGCCGCCAATCGTTACAATATTGGTTTTTGGAAGCCGGGGGCTGGCATCATTCATCAAGTGGCTTTGGAAAATTACGCTTTTCCGGGAGCTTTAATGATCGGAACCGACTCTCACACTCCCAATGCGGGAGGTTTGGGAGTTATAGCCGTTGGAGTGGGGGGAGCCTCTGCTGTAGATGTCATGGCTGGCTTTCCATGGGAATTAAAAAGGCCAAAAATATTAGGAGTTCATTTGAAAGGCTCTCTTTCTGGCTGGACAGCTCCTAAAGATGTGATTTTAAAATTATTGGGCATTTTGACGGTAAAAGGAGGAACAAATAAAATCATTGAATATTTTGGTGAGGGAGCAGGAAATATCAGTTGCACAGGCAAAGCCACGATTACAAATATGGGGGCAGAGCTAGGAGCCACCAGTTCTGTTTTTCCTTATGATTTAAAAATGCGGGACTATTTGACAGCCACAGGCAGAGAAAGCATTGCCAATTTAGCCAATGCCTTTTCAGAAAATTTAGCGCCCGATTCAGAAGTTTTACAAGAACCTGAAAAATACTATGATGAGATCATAGAAATTGATCTGTCCCGATTAGAGCCTCATGTTTCTGGCCCTCACAGCCCTGATAAAGCCCGCCCTTTAAAAGAGTTAAAAGAGGAAGTTAAAAGAGAGAATTGGCCGGTGGAGCTGTCAGCGGCTTTAATTGGCTCTTGCACTAACTCCTCTTATGAAGATATTGGCCTATCCGCTCATGTCGCCCGGCAGGCCAGTCAAGTTGGTATTAAAATGCCTCAGCCTTTTTTGGTGACTCCGGGTTCTGAGCTGGTCAAACAAACCATTGAAAGAGATGGCTATATGGAAGATTTTAACAAAGTTGGAGCTATTGTTTTAGCCAACGCCTGCGGCCCTTGTATTGGCCAGTGGCAGAGAAAACTTCCAAAAGAGCAGGTGAATACGATACTCAACAGCTTTAATAGAAACTTTAAAGGACGAAATGACGCTAATCCCAACACTCTTTCTTTTATTGCCAGCCCTGAAATTGTAATGGCCCTAGGTTTATCGGGGCGCTTAGACTTCAATCCTGAAACTGATTTTTTAGAGCAGGGGGGTAAAAAACTAAAGCTTTCAGCTCCTTCCGCTAAAGAACTGCCTGATCAGAGTTTTGTTGTGGATGTAAAAGCTTATCTGGCTCCCAACAAGGAAAAGTCAGAAGTGAAAATTCAAAAAAACTCTATGAGACTACAGGAGCTTACAGCTTTTGAGCCTTGGGATGGAAAAGACATTACAAATTTAGTTGTCTTGTGTAAAGCCAGAGGGAAATGCACAACAGATCATATCTCGCCGGCGGGTTTTTGGCTGAAATACAGAGGACATTTAGATAAAATTTCAGACAATCTGTTATTAGGAGCTGTGAGTGACTGGACAGGGGAGACAGGCCGCGCGAAAAATGTTTTTACAAAGCAAACAGCCAGTTTTTCTGAAGTGGCCAGAGACTACAAAAAAAGAGGACAGGCTTGGATGATAGTTGGGGCTGATAATTATGGAGAGGGAAGCAGTAGAGAGCATGCAGCGATGACTCCTCGCTATCTAGGAGCTAAAGTTGTTTTGGTAAAAAGTTTTGCCCGCATCCATGAGACCAATCTAAAAAAGCAAGGCGCTCTTCCTCTTTGCTTTGTAAATCCTGAAGATGAAAGCAAGTTTTTGCCTGAGGATCGTGTCAATATAACTCAGCTCAGTCAATTAGCGCCTGACAGCCAACATCCTGTTGTGATTGAGCGCAAAGATGGGACGAAAGAGAGAATTTTAGCAAAGCACTCTTTAAATGAAGAGCAAATCAAATGGTTTAAAGCAGGCTCTTGTCTTAACACTTTAAAATAACTACGATATTTAATTTGAAACCGTTAGAGAAATTAACAAAATATAAGATCAAAGATCAAAAGCTGTTTAAGCAGGCTTTCACCCACAAAAGTTTTACAAAAAGCAAAAACAACAATGAGCGGTTGGAGTTTCTAGGGGATGCTCTTTTAGATTTTTTTGTGGCGGATCTGTTATTTAAAAATTATCTACAAGATGAAGAGGGAGAGTTAACTAAAAAACGGAGTCAATGGGTGAGTGGAGCCAGTCTAGCAAAAATAGCGCGTGATCTCAAATTAAATAATTACCTACAGGTTGGAGAGGAAAGGTTTAAAAACAACTCTCGAATTTTGGCAGGGGCTTTAGAAGCCTATATAGGAGCTGTTTATTTGGACAGTGGAATGACAGCCGTTAAAAAATTGGTCAAACATTTATTTGAAGAGAAGATCAAGCAAAGCCCTATAGATACAAACTATAAATCTCTATTACAGGAATGGTGTCAAAAAAAATACAAACAAGTTCCAATTTATAAAATCAAAGAGGAAAAGGGAGTGGAACACAATAAAGTTTTCTCTATAGAGGTTTTTATACAAAATAAATCTTGTGGAGAGGGAGACAGCCATCAAAAAAAGCAAGCGGAGCAGGTAGCGGCCAAACAAGCCCTTAAGAAGTTGAAAATTATTTAACTGAGAATTGAGTCCATTTCAAGTAAAAATTTTTCAATTCAAAAGTTTAAAGGCTCAGTATGAGGTTTGTTGCAAAACCGCTTTCAGTTGCATTGTGTTCAAATCTAAACTTGATCGTGTTTGAAACTGGAAAATTTAGTGTGATATTTGTTTTTGGAGTTTTTTTAAAAAATTCCCGCTTGCAACAGAATAACAGTTGGGATAAAAATCCAAAATAGAAAGGTATAAACTATGAAAGTTTTAATTGTAGGAAGAACAAATGTAGGCAAATCCTCTCTTTTTAACCGTTTGGTTAAAAAGAACAGCTCTTTGGTTATCAATGAATCGGGGATTACCAGAGATCTTTTAAAAGATAAAGCGCATTGGTGGGGACATGATTTTGAAGTGATTGATTCTGGTGGCTTGCCAAGCTCTCGGCAAAAAGATGCCCTCTCTTTAAAAATTTTAGAAAAAATAAACTTAGCTTTAAAAACAGCAGATATTTTCATTGTGGTTGTGTCTGCTAAAGAGTCCTTACAGCCAGAAGACTTTGACCTATTAAAGAAAGCTCGTAAAATAAACAAGCCTTTTTTATTGTTTGTCAATAAAGTGGATAATCCGCAAAAAACAGATATTTTAACAGCCCCTTTTTTTGAACTCAACCCTAAGCTGTTATCAGGCTCTGTTGAAAACAACTATGGCGTAGATGAGATTGTAGAGTGGATCATCTCTCAAAAACAGAGATTAAAACTAGATTTAAAAAGCAAAGCCCCCGAACACACAAAACTTTTTGTTACTGGCAGAGCTAATAGCGGAAAAAGCCTGCTCTGCAATCAAATTTTAGGATCCAACAGGATGATAGTTTCTTCAAAATCAGGAACAACTTTGGATACTGTGACAGAATCTTTCTCTTACAATAAAAAAGGCTATGTAATCTCTGACAATCCCGGCTCCCGAAGAGGAAATAGGGAGGAGAGAGAGAAAATCTCTTATGCAAAAAGCCGCTCGGAGCTGGAAACAGCTGACATTGTTTTGCTGGTGTTGGATGCTCTGCTAAAGCCGGGCCGTCAAGAGACTCGTTTGACTCAAACCTGTTTGGAAGAGCATAAACCGGTTATTTTAGTTGTAAATAAGATGGACTTGCTGAAAAAATATTCTTCTGAAGAAAAAAAAGAGATACAACAAGAGATCAAAAAAACCTTTCACTTTTATCCAGACCTTCCCATTGTATATATGAGCGCTAAAACCGCTTATCATAAAGACAAGCTGTTTAAAACCATAGAAGAGCTTAAGAGAAAAATAAGCTTTAAAGTCTCCACTTCTGAATTAAACCGGTTTTTTTCAAAAGTAATCCGCAAAGCCCCCGCTCCTGTGTATGGAGTGAGTGATGTTAAATTTTATTATATCAATCAAACCAACAAAAAACCGCCGGAGTTTATTGCTTTTGCCAATTACCCGAAAGGGGTTACAGCCTCTTATAAACGATTCATTATAAATAAAATTAAGAAGGAATGGAATTTAAAAGGGATTCCCATAGCTTTTCATGCTTTGCCAAAAAGATGATGATTTCCGATTCCAATTAAAGCAACGGTTTTTTAATTCTAATGTTTGTTAAAGGCCAAGCTCTTCAAGACTTCGGTATTCCCTATTTAAAGCTTGCGCCACGGGCTGACAAGTGACATAGCCTTTATAAACATTCAAGCCTTTTTTGAAGCCGGGGTTTTGCATAGCTTTTGCAAAACCTTTGTTGGCAATTTCTTGAACATAAGAGAAACTTTGATTGGTTAAGGCATAAGTGGAGGTTCTGGCAACCGCGCTGGGAATATTGGGGACGCAGTAATGAATAATGTCGTCTATTGTATAAGTGGGCTTTGTGTGCGAGGTGGGGCGGGCGGTTTCAATACAGCCTCCTTGATCAATGGAAATATCCACCACCACACTTTTTTCAGGCAAAAGGCTTATCATATCTTTTGTAATAAGTTTAGGGGCTTTATGACCTGTCACTAACACAGAGCCAATTAAAACATCGGTGTCTTTTAAAGCCAGCGAAATATTTTTCTCATTAGAGATCAAGCATTCCACTTGAGAGTTAAAAAACTGTGATAGGTATTTTAAACGCTCTTCGTTGATGTCTAAAATTCTAACTTGGGCGGATAAGCCAAGAGCCATCATAGCCGAGTGGATTCCTGCCGTGCCTCCTCCTAAAATAGTGATTTGAGCAGGCTTTGCTCCTTCAATGCCGCCCGGTAAAATTCCTTTTCCGCCGGCAAATTTTTGCAAGTAATAAATTCCATTTTGCAAACCGACACGGCCAGCCACTTCACTCATTGGCTTTAAAAGAGGCAAGGCTCCTGTTTTGTCTTCAATCGTTTCATAAGCTATAGCCCAAACCCCCTTGGAGCAGAGGGCTGAAGTGAGTTCCGGCTCAGGGGCCAAATGTAAAAATGTAAAAAGGATCTGGTTTTCTTTAAACAGCTCATACTCCGGCGGTAAAGGCTCTTTTACTTTTACAATCATTTCGGCCTTATGATAAACTTCTTCCAAACTGTCTAATAAGGCCGCCCCTGCCTTCTCGTAAGCTGAATCGGAAACTCCTATCTCTGCGCCCGCTGATTTTTGAATAAAAAGCTTGTGGCCGGCTTGGACAAGCTGTTTTGCGTTTTCATCTGTCAAGCCCACACGAAATTCTGAATCTTTAATTTCTTTAGGAACTCCAATAATCAAAATAGCTCTCCTTGCGCTGTTTTATGGACACTGTTTTTAAACTCTTTAGAAATAAAATTTTGCCCTTTTTTGCTTAAGACTCTTCCTCGGGGTGTTTTTCGTATAAAACCCTGTCTGATCAAATAAGGCTCATAAAAATCCTCTAAAGTGTCAGCCTCTTCACTTAAAGCGGAAGATAAAGTGTCAATTCCCACCGGCTGTCCTCCAAAATCAAAATGCAGGGTTTTTAAAATCTCCATATCCAATCGGGTTAAGCCCTGGTTATTGATTCCCAACTCCTCCAAAGCATAACAGGCTAAATCTTTGTCAATTTTTTCTTTTCCGGCCACTTGCGCATAATCTCTAATTCGTCTTAAAAGGCGATTCACAATTCGGGGAGTTCCCCGGCTCCTTTGAGCCAATTCTTTAGCGCCTTCAGAACTCAACTTAACATCTAAAAGCTGAGCCGAGCGATTCACAATAGAGCAAAGGGAATCCACATCATAAAAGTCCAGCCTTTGCATAATGCCAAAGCGATCTCTAAAGGGAGCCTTTAAAAGCCCTGTTCGTGTGGTGGCTCCAATTAAAGTGAAGGGCGAGATATGAAAACGCATGGAGCTGGCTCCCAATCCTTCCCCTGTTACAATATCAATAAAAAAATCTTCCATAGCGCTATAAAGGTATTCTTCCAAATCGGCGCTCAAGCGGTGAATTTCATCAATAAATAAAACACTTCTTTCTTTTAAAGTCGTTAAAAGAGCGGCCAGATCGCCTTTTCGCCTAATTGCCGGGCCCGAGGTGGGAACATAATCCACTTCCATAGTGTCAGCAATAATACGAGCCAGAGTGGTTTTGCCGAGTCCCGGAGGGCCATATAAGAGAGTATGATCTAAAGGCTCTTTTCTTTGTTTAGCCGCCGATACAAAGACTTTCAGTTGCTTTTTGATCGAATCTTGTCCAGGGAACTCTGCAAAACTTTTAGGACGCAAGGCTCTTTCCAGACTTTTGTCCTCTAATTCTTGGTTTAAGTTTAAAAGAGATTTTTTAGCCATATTGAATCTGAAAAAAGCCTTTGGAGTGTTGCAATGTCTTTAAATTAAATGACACAGCCAATATTTGCAAGTATAACTTAAAATTACATTTTAGAGACAGTTCCTGCTGAATGCTTTAAAACAGGGCAGACAGAAGCAAAGGAGATGGAAACAGTAAAACAGCCTAAGCTCTCACAGAAGATTTTAATAAAGCGAGGGCCGCCTGTAGGTCCTTTTTCAGATCTTCCTCCCATTTTATTTTACTCATAGCCTCTCTAATCTCAGAAGACTGAAAGCCCAGCTTTTCCAAAGAGTAAAATAACTGCTCTCTATAAGGGCTTTTATGGGCCGATCCAATTAAGACATCCGAGACTTGATCTTTTAAGGATAAAACGATCTGTTGCGCCATTTTTTTTCCAATTTTTGGCAACGCGCTCAAAGCTTTAATATTTTCTTCTTTAATCATGCGGACAAAGTTTTCAAGGGAACAAGCGCTCAAAATTTGGAGAGCCATTTTAGGCCCTATGCCCTTCACTTTTAACAAAGATAAAAACAGCTCTTTTTCTTTTTCGCCGGCAAAGCCGTAAAGCTCTAAACTGTCTTGTTTGAGGCTAGTATAGACCCAGAGAGAAACCAAACGGCCTTTTTCGCAAGCTCCCGCTAAATTTTTAGGAACAAAAAGCTCATAGCCCACTCCTCCTGTCTCCACCAATAGGGAGTTAATATTTTTAAAAATCACAGTTCCTTTAATAAAGCCAATCATAATTGCTTTTCTAAAACTTGTTGTTGACGGCGGTTTTTTTTATACTCTTGACTATGACATAAAGCGACAGCCAGGGCGTCTGTGGCGTCCAGAGGGCCTTCTTTTGGCAGGGATAAAAAATTGACCACAAATTGCTGAACCAGCTCTTTAGAGGCATTTCCTGCAAAGGTAACCGCTTTTTTCACATAACGGCTGGCATATTCAAAAAATTCAATGCCTTGATTTTCGCTCTCTAAAAGGCAAAGAGCAAAAACATGGCCTAATTTAAAGGCGGTATCCGCATTTTTTCCAAAAAAAACTTTCTCTATAGCTAAATGCTGAGGTTTATGTAACTGGCATAACTTTTTAATTTCTCTATGAATAGTGTGAATTCGGACAGAAAAGTTTTTGCCTTTGGCATGAATCAGTCCATAGTCTAAGCATTGGACATGATTATTTGCCACTTGAATGAGGCCGTATCCTGTGTTGACTGTGCCGGGATCAATACCCATGATAGTTAAATTCATAGCTGTATTTAAGAGAATATCTTATAATAATAAATTTTCCAATAAAAAATAAGATAGTCGTCCCTGAAAAAATCAGAGAAAAAGCTCTCTTATTCAAATAGTTATGACTTTTTCAGGGACGACTAGATAAAACACTTGTCCAAAACAAGCTTTTTATGTCAAAATTCTTAATTATGGCTTTGTATAGCCCTCACCTTATTAAAAAACTGGAAGAGGATCTAAAAAAAGATCCTAGCTCAAAGTCTTTTTGCGCTTTAGCGCATATTTACCATAAACAAGGTGATATACAAAAAGCCAAGCTCCTTTGTTTTCAAGGTTTGAGTCATCATCCGGCTTATTCACAAGCTATTATTTTATTAGCTGACATTTATTATAAAGAGAATCAGCTGAGCGAGGCTGTCAAGCTATTGAGCAGGGCAAAAGAGTTGAGTCCAGATAACCCCCATATTTACAAAAATTTAGCCCAAATTTATAAAAAACAAAATCAACCGGAAAAAACTTTAAAAGCCTACAAAATGCTGGCTTTTTTAAGCCCCAATGATTCAACCGCAGTGATGTCTGTTCAGCACTTGGAAAAAATATTAAGGCCCTCCCTTGTTTTGTCTGACCCCGCAAAAGAACAGTCTAAAGATGAGAGCCTTTTAGAAAAAGCGCAAAAATTGTCATCTAAACAAAATCAGCGCTTAGTAAGGCTGAATCAAATTTTAGCTCGTGTTGAAAATTATATAGAACAAACGGCAAAATCCTAGATGTACGGAACCAGTGACTTTAAAAAAGGTTTGAAAATTATGGTGAGAAAGGAGCCTCATGTTATCTTGGATTTTCAGCATGTCAAGCCGGGAAAAGGCAATCAATTCACAAGAACAAAATTAACCAATCTTCTTACAGGATCAAATGTGGATTTAACTGTTCGCTCTGGTGAAAAATTTGCTGTTCCCGATATTGACTATAAAACGCTTTCTTTTGTTTATAAAGACGCGGATTCCTTTTATTTTATGGATACAAAATCTTATGAGACTATCGCTATTGATAAAAAAATTGTGGGAAACAACAAATACTATCTGACAGAGTCTTTAGAAGTGACAGGCTGTTTTTTTAATAATAAAGTGATTTCTATTGAGTTTCCAAAGAGTTTGGCTCTTACAATTGAAGAGACAGAGCCTGGATTTAAGGGGAATACAGTGTCTAACAC
>JAPPIY010000281.1 GCA_026914095.1 Oligoflexia bacterium | reverse complement strand
CTTCCCAACAATGCGTTAAAATAAAACCAAGCTGTAAATTCATTTCCTAAAGAACTGTTATGATGAAACTTTTTATAAAAACTGTGAGCAGGTATAATTTGATTTAAATTATATAAATTTGTAGAAGATGGATTATAATTGTCACTTAAACTATAGCTTGTTCCAGGCTTATACAGATTATAAAGCCATTTATCTGTCAGAAAAAAGAGTGTTTTCCTAGGATAAACCTTATTTATTTCTTCTAAAAGCCGTTTATTGATTTTAACAGCTTCCTCATGTTCAGACATTTTTGTATAGTAAAAAGGATTCTTAATCTTGTATTTTAAAAAAGGAAATAATATTTCATATATTTTAAAGGGACGTTTATCATAGCGAAGAGCTGTCCCACTAGGTATCAAACTGTAATAATTTTTAAACCTTTCCTGAAAAGAATCTCCTTTAATATGAACTTCTCTGAGTGAATCTTTTTCAGTTATAATAAATCGGTTTTTTATATATTGCGGCGAAAAATAATTAAAATTAGTATTTCTGATCGAACGAAAACCGCCAGGGCCCAGCAAAATATAATCCAATTGATAAACTTTAGCATATTTCTCCCATAAAAAGAATTGTTCAGGAAAGCCCGATCCACCTACTCCAAAGTTGAGGACTTCTATAGAACGATTAGGATAATTTATATCAAAAAGCGTCTGCAAATAATAAGGGTAGGTAGCTGTTTTTCCAACCTCATTTCCATAAGTGTGAGAATCGCCAAAAGCGCCTATACGAATAACTTTTTTTTTCTTTTCAGTGGAAAAATTCAAGAAATGCTGAAACCTTTGTTGAGGTTTTTGTAAACGCCCTCCTGTTTTTAAAATAATATCCTTAGGGTAAAGTTTATACAATCTGTAATCAATAGGATGTATTTTAGAAATTTTGTATCTGTAATAAGCATAAAAGCCAGTCAGGAAAAAAACTAAAAAGAATAAAATCAAGTAAAAAATAGAACGCATAAATTTTTTCCCTCTTTGCCTCATGAAATTTGATTTTGCAGTTTAGGATCAAAAATATCTCTCAAGCCATCTCCAAACAAATTGAAGGCTAACATGGTCAAAAACAACATCATTCCAGGAGCTATAATCAGCCGAGGGTAAGTGCTGAGAGACCGCCAGCCCTCATCTATTAAAACCCCCCAACTGCTAAAAGGAGCTTGCAATCCTAAACCTAAAAAACTAAGCATGCTTTCAAATAAAATATTAGAAGGGATTTGAAAAGCTAAAAGGATGATAATAGGACTGACTATATTAGGCAAAATATGAACAAAAATTATCCTAAAAGAACTCGCGCCTAAAGATTGACTGGCTTCTACAAAAAGATTTTCTTTAGCCTGCAAAACCTGCCCCCTCACAACACGGGCTAAGCTGGCCCAGCTCACCAAACTTAAAGCAACTAAAGTGCCTGCTAAAGCTTTTAATTCAGGATGAGAAATCACTATAAAAGAATCAAACAAAACTTTCACTAAAATAAGAAGAACAAGAGTGGGAATAGAAAACATAATGTCAATAAAACGCATTAAAACACGATCGGTTAAACCACCCAGCCAACCGGAAATAAGACCGTAAATGAGTCCCAGAAAGGCAGAAATAATAGCTGTAAAAATCCCAACAGCCATAGACATCCTAGAGCCATAAATAACTCGTGAGAGCAAATCTCTTCCCAAATGATCCGTTCCCAGCCAATGATCTGAGGAAGAAGAGGTTAAGGCTTTTTCTGGAAACTGCTCATAAAAAGGATAAGGGGAAATAATAGGAGCAAATAAAGCAACCAAGCAAGTCAATAAAATAAACAGCCCACAATAAAAACAGACTTTTTTTTCAAATATCTTTTGGTAAATGGTCTTTCTCTTCATAACTTTTTTAGGAGACTTTTATTCTAGGATCAAAATAAGCATACAAAAGATCAACAATCATATTAGATAAAATAAGTAAAGAGCTATAAACAAGCAAGGCGCCTAAAATAAGCGGGTAATCTCTATTTGTAACACTATTTACAAAGTGCTGTCCTAAGCCGGGAATAGCAAATATTTCTTCTATAATAAAAGAGCCTGTTAAAATACCTGCAATCAAAGGGGCGGAAAAGGTAAGAACAGGCAAAAAAGCGTTTTTTAAAATATGTTTATAAAAAACCTTTTTTTCATCTAAGCCTTTAGCTCTGGCAGTTCTCACAAAATCACTTGAGATCACATCTAAAACGCTGGAGCGGGTGAGGCGGGCAATCACACTGGCTGGACGCAAACCCAAAACCACAGCCGGCAAGATATAAAAAAGAGGGCCTTCCCATAAAGCTGGCTGGAGCCAGCCCAAATAAAAAGAAAAAATTAAAATAAAAATAGGAGCCATCACAAAAGAAGGGAGAGATACCCCTGAAATACTAAAAATCATTGCGGCTCTATCCTTCCAGCTATCTTGTTTTTGAGCAGAAAAGACTCCTAAAGGGATTCCTAAAAGAAAAGCCAAAACCAAAGCATAAACTCCAAGCTGGACAGAAACAGGCAGAGAATCTTTTAAAATATCAGTGATGTTTCTATCTGTGTATTTATAAGACTCACCTAAATAACCCCTAAAAAGGCCTTTCAGATAATGAGTGTATTGCCAATAAAGAGGCTTGTCTAAATGATATTTAGCGGAAATGTTAGCTTGTATTTCTGGCGGAAGAGTTTTCTCTTGATCAAATGGCCCCCCTGGAAGCATTCTTAGCAATACAAAGGTGATGCTGGCAACAATAAAAAGTGTTATAAAAGCTTCAAAAACGCGCCCTATCACATAAAGAAAAAG
The DNA here is from genome assembly GCA_026914095.1 of Oligoflexia bacterium. GTDB lineage: Bacteria > Bdellovibrionota > Bdellovibrionia > Bdellovibrionales > UBA1609 > JACOND01. The sequence continues at coordinate 9,640 of JAPPIY010000281.1, read as the reverse complement.
CCTTTTTCTAGCTATGTAAATAAAAAAACAAATTAGAAGACTGGCAAAAAAGACAAGCCATAAAACAAAGGGGATTTTGTAGTAAAAAAAACTCAAAACTGTCAGCAGGAAAAAACTAACAAGGCTTAACCCGCCAAAAGTTTTCTCTATAAAAGCTGTTGTTAAAAAACCTGTTCTTTTAAACATCTTACTTCTCTTAATTCTTTTATCATATTTTATATTTATGAGTCATTTTTAAATCTAACTTTCTTTTGAATTTTTATTTAGTTCAAGAACTTACAGATTAAGAGTTCAAAATGAGTTCGGATTTGGCCACAATGCGGCCAAAGATCGCTTTGTGACAAAACGTATGTCTGAGCTTTTGAGCTCTTAATCACTAAAACTCTCCTTAACCATTATTTCTAGTCCTCTACAATTTCAATATTTTTAAATAATATATAAGACATCACATTTAAAGGATAGTTTTTTATTCTAGGAGAAATTAAAAGATGAGAAACCGTTGTAAAAATGGGAAAGACTGCTGTCTCCTCTTCTAAAAGAATCTTTTGAGCTTGATCATAGAGCTTTTTCCGTTGAGGCCCATCTTCTGTTGTCATAGCTTGCAAAATCAATTTATCAAATCTCTTATTCTTCCAGCCGGTATGATTGTTGTCAGAAAAAGAAGCCATTAAATTCATAAAATTATCTGGGTCCGGATAGTCCGCCAGCCAGCCTAAACGAAATAACTCCACCTCCTTTGTTTTTAGCCTGTGTAAATAAGTTTTCCACTCTTGACTGTTCAACTCCACATTCAATCCTATATTTTTTTTTAGCTGAGATTGTATGTTTTCAGCAATCATTTTATGATCAGTCGAGCTGTTATAAAAAATTTGTATCTTGGGAAGCTTTGAAGTATCTGAGTATCCCATCTGTTTAATAAGCTCTTTTGCTTTTTTTGGCTTAAAGCCTAAACCTAAATTGGGATTGTAGGCAAAAAGCCCTTCCGGTATCCAGCTTTTTAAAACCTTATCCCCTCGGTTTAAAAGTTGAACGATTTCCTCCCGACTGATGGCATGAGCAATGGCCTGCCTCATTTTAGGGTTTTTTAATGAATCCGCTGAGACATTAAAACCATAGTAATATAAACTTAAAGAGCTGTTTTTATAATGATCTTTTCGTTTTTTTAAAAAAGGCAAATCTCTGGAGAGAAGAGGCCTCGCTATATCTAAAAGACCTCCCGAATATAAATTCATGATAGTTGTTTCATCAGGTATAATATACAAAATGACTTTTTTTATAGATGGTTTTTGGCCATAATAGGTTTCATTTTTTGTTAAAATAAGAGCCTTATCATGATCCCACCTGCTCAATTTATAAGGGCCTAAAGTGACAATATTTTGAGGGGATGTCCAAAGGGATTTTTTTTGATTGATAATGTCTTTGCGAATGGGAAAGGTGGAAGGGTGTGTTAGTAAATAGGGAAAGTAAAACAGCCCTTTTTTTAACTCTACAATCAGCTCTCCTTGATCTCCTATTCTAACCCCCACTTCTTTAAAATCTTTAATTAAACCCTGATTGTATTCCTGAGCCTTTTTTATAGGAAATAAAAAGTAGGCGTACTCTGATCCTGTTTTAGGGTTTAACAGCCTTTCCCAAGCTGAAATAAAATCATTGGGACTAAGTTTTTTCCCATCTGTCCATAAAACATCCTCTCTGAGAAAAAAGCTCCATGTTTTTTTGTCTTCCGTGCTGGTCCAGCGCGCGGCTAAAGCCGGTTTGAGCTGAACATGCTTTTTAGAAAAGTCATACTCTGTCAATCCTTCCATAATATTTTGGATCAGCAAAGAGGATGTTGTATCTGTGCTTTTACTCCAATCCAAAGTGGGAGGCTCTGAAAGAATAGGATAGCGAAAAGTCTCTTTGAGATCATGGTTTGTATAAAAACTTTGCTTTTTTACAAAACAAGCGGGCAGAAAAAAACTGATACAAATTACAAGTGTTCCTTTTATACCGATCCTGTTTGAGTTTTTCTGCTTTTTCTGGAGATTCCCGCTTTCGCGGGAATGACTGTCATGTTGAAAATTCAAACCAGATCGGTATAACTTCATATTGCCCCATTATTATTCAGATTAAACTGAGTTTCAAGTTGTAAGTTGTCTTACAAAAAATGTCTATTTTAGTCGGTTCTGAAAAAGCCCTAACTATTTCATTTTACTTATAAAAATATCATTTTAAAGGAAAAATATTTTCAAGAAAAGCAGGCTATGTTATTCAAAAGCCAGCCAAAAAGCGGGAAAATCCTCAAACATCGTCATGCGTTTTGCCCCAAAGAGTCCACAGGACTCTTTGGGGTCAAATCCGAATTCAATTTTCCCTCTTTTTGGCAAGCTTTTGAATAAAAAAAACTCTTTCTCTGACTTTTTCAGGAACGACGAATTAGAAAAAAGCTAAAGCTCTAAGCGCCTATAAATTTATAAAGATATTTGCCTCAAAAAGAATGGAAATTATAGACTTTAAACCACAAATAAAATTACAAAGCCTTTAATTACAGGCTCAGCTTGGCTTTTCTCTGTCTTCTGGGAACTTTTCAAAAGACTCAGGCTCAAAGGCTTTTATAAGCTTTTTGCAGGGTCAGATATATATCCCAAAGGATAATTGATCAAAAAAATATATTTTAAGGCTGAGTTCCGCTGTGTTAAGCGCGCAATTTTCAAAATTAAAAGCTTAAAATAAGTTATTTTTAAATTTTACTTGTTCAAGGTTTCTGCCGATAACTTATATATGAGCGCTGTTTCCGATTCTTCTAGTGTTTTTGAGTCAGCTATCAAGGGATTCTTGCAGCCTATCTGGTCTCTCTTAAAAGATGAAAGCATTTCTGAAGTGATGATCAATGGCTACAATGAAATTTGGGTGGAAATTGCGGGAAAAATTCAAAAAACCCAAGCCAATTTTACAGACGAAGACGCTTTGCTGGCCGCTGTGAGAAATATCGCTCAAAGCGTAAATAGAAGAATTGATGAGCAAAATCCCCGTTTAGACGCCAGACTCCCTAATGGTTATCGTATTCATGCGGTGCTCCCGCCCTGCTCCCGGAAAGGTGTAACTGTATCTATTCGGAAATTTTCAACCAAGCAATTCACTTTTCAAGACTATATCCGGTTTGGAACACTAACAGGAACAGTGGCTCAATTTTTAAAAATAGCCTCTGAATTAGGAAAAAATATCTTAATCAGCGGAGGAACTGGCTCCGGTAAGACAAGCTTGTTGGGGGCCATGTGCTCTTACATACCAAAAGGCCAAAGAGTTATTGTAATTGAAGACGCCAGTGAATTGAGAATTGAGTATGAGCATGTGGTCTTTTTTGAAACTAGAATGGCTGATGAGCAAGGCAAAGGGGAAGTTACAATAAGAGATTTATTAAAAAGCAGTTTAAGGCTGAGGCCTGATCGAATTATTGTGGGGGAAGTGAGAGGGGCTGAGGCCTTAGAGCTTATCAATGCGATGAACACAGGTCATAAGGGCTGTTTGGGAACCATTCATGCAAATAGCTGTCATGACGCTATTGTCCGTTTAGAAGCTTTGGCGCAAGGAGCGGACTCTAAGCTAAGTGAAAAGGCTTTACAACATCAGCTGGCTTCTGCCATTGATCTGGTTTTACAAGTGTCAAGATACCCTGACGGATCAAGAAAAGTCTCGCAGTTGGCGGAAGTTTTAGCTGTAGAAGACGGCCAATATAAAATTTCCAATTTATTTGCAATTAACCAGCTGATTAAAGACAACAATGGAAAACTAAGAGGAAAGTTACAAGCTCAAGGAGTTTTACCTTCCTTTATGCAGGAAATTGAAGGCAATAAGTTTAATTTTCCAAGAAGTTTGTTTCAAGCGAAAAAGAAAGCGGCATAGCGCGCGCTTCTTCACAATTTGTTTCACAAAAATAAAAAATCAGTTCTGAAAAAGATCCTAGCTATTTGAATTTATTTACAATTTTTTGATTTCAAAGGGGTAGTATTGAAGGGGAAAGAAGCTTTGTCAGTCAAAATCCTGCAAGAAAGCGGGAAAATTGAGATCTGCCGGGGACAGACTGAAACGGATTTGACCACAATGCGTCCGTAGGACGCTTTGTGGCAAAACGCATGACAAGTAGGAAGATTTTTTGAAAATACAATAATTAACTTTGTTACTAAAATTGGTCTTTTCACACTAAATCGGTTAAAACAGAGTGCGGACACGCAAAAAAAAACGCAGAATCACTGCTTTAGGAGAACTATTTTTTTTCTTGCTTTTTTACAGATGTCTGAAATTTTTCCCGCTTTCTTGCAAGATTTTGACTAAGAAAACTTTTTCTCTAACTTTTCAGAAACGACTAAAAAATAAAAATTCAAACTAGATCGATACAACAGCCACACCTTATTACAAAGACTCTTTTAGAATTTGACCGAAGCAAAGATCTATATCTTGCAGGTTTTTCTTTCTCATGGAGTTGCAAAAAGAAAGCCACTTTTGAAACTTTTGGACGGAAGATTCACTCAGTTTGTCCAGAGAAAGCTCTTGTAAAAGAGCCGTATAACCGTCTAAAAAATCCTCTTTAACATTCAATTCCTTAACTGTCTCCTCAATTTGTCGTATGTATTTTTTACGAGTATCTTGGCTAAATACTCTAAAATTTAAGTGGCTTTCATGCGCAATGCCAAAAGACAGCCGTCTTAACTTATGGAATCTTTTCTTTTTATCCATAAAAAACTTAATAAAATCAGAAACTCTATGAAAATTAAAAGCGCTGACTGTGTAGTTAAAATAAGAGTGTTTGAGATTTTTTATGGCATTTAACTGTTCAAAATTTTCCAGCATTTTGTAGAAGTCAAAACCGCGAATCCAATCATAATGAGATTTTAAGCCATCTGCGCTAAAACTGATTTCAATATTTAAATCTCCAATAGCTGAAATCACTTTGGAATCCATAGCTGTTCCGTTGGTTTGAACATAAACTGTTAAATCATCTCTTTGAAATTCTGAAAGTTTTTTCAAAAAATAAAGACAGTTAGGCTCTATTAAAGGCTCTCCTCCTTTAATAAAGATCATCTTTATATCTTTTATAGAGTTTTCTATCAAAGAATCAATAAAACCTTTATTTATTTTCCAACTTCTGTCTTTCCTTATGTTTCGAAAATTCATGCCTTCGGAAACAGCCTTATAATCCTGCTTAATCCATGAGCTGGAATATTCACTGTTGCATGTGACACAGTCTAAATTACACAGATTTGAAAAAGATATATCTAACTCTAAGAGTCTCTTTTTCTTTTCATATACAGATTTATAGCACTTATCTTTTCCATAGATTTTTAATCTTTTTTTATTGAACCTTATTCTTCTGCTTGCCGCGCCTGCTTTTTCCAACTGAAAACATCCAACACAATCTGGGTGAACTTTATTAGCCAGCATTGTCTCTCTAACAGAATTAATGATATTCCCCTCCCATATAGAAGACAGTTGATCTTCTAAATTTAAAAGATGTTTTTTTCTTGCAGAGCAACAAAGTTGCCATTCTCCAGCGGGGTGAATATTAAATCCCATAAATGGAATTAAACAGAGTTTATCGGGCAAGGACTTTTCACAATGACTTGACATAAATAAGCGCCTCTTTAATATCTTTGTTCAGAGATCCATCTCAAAATAGGACGGAGGCCCACAGGATAATAATTTCCATCTTGGTTTTTCTCATAGGCCACAAATATAGTGGAGCTGGTTTTTAGCTCCAACTTATTACACACCTCCTTATAGAGCTTATAATATTTATTTTGAAGATAATCAGGACTGAATTTTTCCATAAACTTTAAACCAATCCACAAAGAAGAATGAACATAAAATCTAAAATCGTTTGTAATTGTCACAGGGCCAGGAGGTCTTTCTTTAGAATACCTGATTCCTGTTCTATAAGCCCCTAAACCCAAACCTTTGCTCAAACTAAAACTAACAGATTGAATAGCTGAATGAGAGTAATCAAAGTAAATATCACGACAAGCTTCAAACCAAGCGCTGTCAATATGAAGAGGTATATTTTTTTCTAAGCAAATTTTTAAAATATTATCCATATTGTAATGAATATTTCCACTGTTGCAAAAAGGAAGAGAAAGAACTAAAACATCTCCTTCAGACAACTCCTCCTCTTTTTTCATTTTCATTTCCGGCCTTATTCGCCAGTGATATTTGTATTCCTTTTCTAAAGCAACCAAACGACCGCCATGACACACATGCAAGTCATCCAAACTATGAGTCACTCCTACACAAATATCCCTGTGAGGAAATGTATCAAGCCCTAAAAGCTTATTGAGCTGACTGCTGTGAATCCAGTTGTGAAACACTGCTAAATATTCTTCCGCTAAATCTGTCCTGTCAGGATAAGATTCTTTGAGAAGGGTTTTTAAATATCCATGGATTTCTGAATTATACATAGGTTGCCATCGCCCTCGCTGAAGTTTTGTACGCAAAAAATTCCAATCTATATGGGGATTCATTTATGCGCTCCTACAAGCGGATAGTTCCGGCAAAACATCATTTAAGTTTTGATTGCGAGATTTGTCAAAAAAATCTGTCCAGTGAAAGAAATCATCAAGATAATCCATCCAGCTTTCCCTTTCCATATAATCAATAATTTTTTTAACCGGAAAATCCTTTTGAAAAGGCAGTAAGCTTTCTCTGGCTTTTTTCTTTAATTCGTCTGGTAAAACACGGATATTTAAAAATTTTGGAGTATCTAAAATATTCAAATATAGATCAAGGTTTTGCTTTTTAACCCACCATAGCAAGTCCGTCATTGAAGTGATATTATACATTTGAACCGTGCAGTCAATTCTAAAAGCCATATTAGAAAGTTTTTCATTTAGAGAGATCATTTCCTTTAAATTGTTTTCAATTTGAGTCCATTGAGAAGGATAACGGATATAATCATTTAATTTTCCAAAACCATCTATAGAAATGTGTAAATGAATCTTTTTAAAATGTTTCCATAAATGTCCAATTTTAAAATCATACTTTGTCAGATTTGTATTGTATTTTAAACTTATATTAGACGCAAAGCCCTTTTGAATAATTTGCTCTAAAAGATCATATTGCTCTTGAATCAATAAAGGCTCTCCCCCTGTTAAATAAATTTCCTCCACATATTGCATCAATTGAAGAAACTTGGAGAAATCCATTTTTTCAGGCCATGAAAGATTTTTAAATTTCTTTTTTTCATTTTGACTCAAAGGCCTAATGAATTGCGACAGATTCCTTTTTGAAAGCTCTTCCCATTCCCTCAACATAGAATTGCTGACATAGGGGTTACACATACGGCACCGCAAGTTGCATTTATTTCCCAGCCTTAAATCAATGTACTTTATATGAAAGGGAGGGGTTTCTGAAGGCTCATAGTCAAACATATACTTTTGATTGTATCTTGTTCTGGGGCTTTCCGAACAAGCCTCTTCCTCACGAAAACAGGGAGCGCACATTTCAGGCCTCTGACCATCCAGCATTTGCCACCTTATTTTTTTATAAAAAGGAGCATGCCATGCCTTTTTGAGATCATCTTTGTAAATTTTGTAGGGGCTTCCGTCTGAGTTTAAAATAAAATTTTTATTAAAATCACCGTTGCAACAAACTCTTAAATTTCCCGAGGGAGAAGTTGAAACATGCATCCAAGGCAAAATACAAAAAGTTTTGCTGTTTTTTTTCATTATAAATGTCCTATAAATTCTGGGAAAACAGAAAAAAAGTCCTCCTTCCTCCATCGATCAAAAATTTTTGTATGCTCTTTTAATTGAGATCTTAATTCCTGAATTTTCTTATTCTCCTCAAAAGAAGATTGTAAAATTTTAATTAAGCTATTCATATCTTTTATTTCTGTGGGAAAAAGCTGGACTCTTTCTTTGATTTGATTCAGCCGATCCATGGCTTTTTCTTTAAGAGAGAATGGCAAAATAGATATTTGTTGAAAAAAAGGATGATGAAGCAAGTCAAAATGAACAATAGGAATATTCTTATTCCATCTTTTTGCTATGTTACGAGACCAGTCTATCAATTCTGAAAGATATAAAATATTATAGACACTGACAGTGCAGTTTATTGACACGTTCACATTTCCTGATAAATTTATAACTCTTTCCATATTTTTTTCAATTTTAGCAAACCGACTGGGAGATCGGATCCAATTATTTTTGGCGCCATAAGCATCAATACTAACACTGAAATTTGCTCTTTTAAACCTAGCTAATTTTTCCAAAAGAGATTTGTCTAAATAAGTCAAGTTTGTATTCATATTAATGACAATCTTTTTGTAAGCGCCGGTTTTTAAAAAGTGATCTATAAATAAATGCTGGCTTTTAATCAGCAAAGGCTCCCCGCCGGAAATATAAACAAGTCTCAAATCTTTGCTGATCTTCTTTACAGTATTGAAAAAGGTCTCTGTTTCATACCAATCTGTCCTATCTCTTGATCTGTTAAAATCCGATTGATAAAGATTTTGAATGAAAGAGTTTTTAGTCATATTTGCTTTATTTCTCTCAATTTCTTTGAGCCAAGCCGATGAAAATAAAGGATTGCAAGTCCTGCATTTCAGATTGCACTTATTTCCTAATCTTAAATCCAAATAAGAGGGATATTCAGAAATATATCCTTTGTTATTTTGCGCGGATTCCAAATGCCTTTCATAACTTTTAAGAAACCTTTTGTTCTCTCTCATTCTCTTAGATGTTTTGCCATTGGCCTCTTCATCCCAGCAATACCGGCATTCAGTCAGTTTCTCATTGTTGAGCATTTTCATCCTAACTCCCCTCATGTCATGACTATTCCAAATTTGCTCCAAAGAATCTCTTCCAAAAAAAAGCTGATTCCCTGATTGATCCTTAATGTATTTTGTAGAAAAGCAACACAATCTGACAGCTCCATTAGGCTTTGATGTGAGATGAACAAATGGGATCACACATAAATTTTCAGGACACTTACTCATAAAAACTCCTCCTCTATCACTATGTCACAGTCATCCGGCTGAGAAGGCCGCGATATATAGCTTTCTGATTTTTTCCAAAAACAATGCGCAAGCTGTATTTTTTTGATAAACTCCAAGCTTCTCCCGCCTGCCCTTTTATTGAAAAGATGTTGAGATTGTTTAACTTCTCTTAGTATATCCTTCATTTTCCCCTTTTCCTCTTCTTTTTCCAAAGCTTTAAACTTAGAAAATAGCTTGTCATGAGTTAAAGGCCATATTTCAGAGCGCTCTAATCGTCTTTTTCTATTATCTCTATCTACAATAAAAACTACCTTTCGTTTTATAGGCTCTTTGTCAACCCAGGCATACATTGTTGTTGTTGAAAAAGGATACAAGTGCTGAAGCGTCCAAGGCGCTATTAAAGACATGGTTATTACAAGTACACCCACTAAAGAAGCAATTGCTATAACAATTCCGTTTGCTAGGCTCCACTTACTTTTGCAAATATCTAAAAAAGAAGGCCAGAAACAGCCTGTAAAATTTCCTGGGAGCTGGGGCAGTAAATTACCCCAAGGAAATAAAAACACAAGCACATAAAAATGTGTCTGAAAATGAGAGCGTAAAGTGAATGAAATATTAATATGTAAAAAAAAAATTAAAAAAGCAGATGGGGTTTATAGACGTTTATTGGTTTTG
>JAPPIY010000011.1:8334-12588 GCA_026914095.1 Oligoflexia bacterium | reverse complement strand
AAGCTGGAATGTGGCTATTGTGAGTGAGGAGACATTAGAGGATAAATTAGCTCATGGAAAAGGCAAGGCGCAAGGCATTGTGCTTCATGAAGTGGCTCACACTTTAGGACAAGGGAAAGAGTATTATGCGAAAACATATGAGACAGGCTCAAATAAAGGAGACCCTCTTCCTGATGACCAGCAAATCCATTGGTGCAGTAAATTCTTTGAAGAGCAAGAGCCTTGCCATAAATACAAGATTTTTGGCGGGCTAATGGCGAGCTTTAAGAATAAAGATTGGACATTTGTCAATAATAAAACTCCGTTTATGAATAATGCGGCAACAAAGATTTCTAATCTGGGAATTGACAGAGAGACCTTTCAAAAGCTGTTTCAGACTCTTCACCATGAAAAGCTTGATCCGACAAACTCAAGAGAGCAAGAGCTTATTCAAAGGTATCGAAACAGAACTCCTGTTGTTTCTTTGTCTGGCCTTTATGATAAAAAAGCAGGACAATTTTATAACAGTTTTTCTATGGTTTATGAAAAAGCTTTTCCAAGTTTTTCGCAGAAAGAGGGAAGCTTAGAGGTTCTTTTGGCTAGAAGAATAACATCCAAAAACTCTATAGGGTATGAGATTTTATCAAGAGCTTATCCTCTAACAGAAATGAAAGTGGAGGCTCTTTTTAAGGAGGGAGGAGGAGAGAGTTTTGATTTAGATGTGGTTCCCATTATAATCAGACTTCCTATTCCAGACTCTTATTTAACAAATGAGGGGTTAAGGAGTGATTTGCGCTTGATAGTTCGTGAGGCTTTTTATGAAATGGATCCTGTGAGAAATAAGATTCCCTTTATTAAGAAAGTGGGTTTTTCTGATGAGGTAAGATCGGAATTTTCCCAGGCAGGAAGAATCATTTATGAGTCTGCGATAGACTGGTCGGCTAAGCTGGAAGATTTAATTGTGAGAAGGTTGAGATGAGTTTGTTTAAAAAAGCTTTATGGGTTTTTGTTTTAGCAAGCGGGAGTTTTTTATGTTTGTTGTCTTGTCAAAGAAGATCAACTCCCTACAAAATATATTATTTAGACGCTGAAAAAAGACATATAGATTACAGCAGAGTTCCAAAGGGAGATTTAAAGAATAGGCCGAAGGAGGAAGAGATTAAATACTTCTTTCCTACGGGAAGCTATAGCCTTGATATAGATGAGTTAGATTATGAGGAATTGCCGGATATAAGCTATGACAGGGATTATGACGATGGATATGACTATATCAATCGGTACACCGTAGAAGAAGGCTGGAATATTATGGATTTAAAGGGAAATCTTTTAAGCGAGCTGGATATGAGGAATCGGTTTGAAAGGGTGGAAGTAAAAGATGTGGTATACTATAGAACAAAAACCAATATAGAAGGATATCAAACCATTAATGAAAGCTATACTCTCGGAGCTGTTAAAATTACACATTACTGCACAAAAATAAAACCAATAGCTGTCCCTGAAGATTTAATTTTAGATGATAATTTTATAGTAAGGCTCTATGATAAAAATGACGAAATCATTGATGAGTATAAAATGAGGAATTTTGTAGCTGTTGAAGATTATAAAAGAGATCCTGTGGGCTCTCAAAATAAAATAACAGATTCAGGGACAGATGCTTGGTTAATTGGAATGCTAAAGCTTCCGCCGAGAAGTAAAAGAAAGGGGCTTAAATACCGTGTCTTAAGGTTGGATAAAAACGGAAATCCCAAGCCTCATCTCTATGAAGGAGCTTATAAACATCCTTATCAATATTATCTTTATGAGGATCCTCTTCCTCCTTATTCAGAGTATAAATACTGGTATTATAACTCCTCTTCAGGCTGTTATTCTCGAGTGCTTCGTCCTGAGCCTCAATTCTTTAATGAAAGGTTGAGATGAGAGCGTTTAAAAAAGCTTTATTGGTTTTTATTTTAATAGGAGGGAGTTTTTTATGTTTGTTGTCTTGTCAAAGGAGCTCTACTCCCTACAAAATTTATTATTTAGATGCCGAAAAAAGACATATAGATTACAGCAGAGTGCCAAAAGGAGATTTAGAAAATAGACCGAAGGAGGAAGAAATTAAATACTTCTTTCCTACGGGAAGCTATAGGCTTGATATAGATGATTTATATTATGAGGAACTGCCTGATATAAGCTATGACAAGGATTATGACGATGGATATGACTATATCGATTCCTCTATTATAGAAAAAGACTGGAATATTATGGATTTAAAGGGAAATATTTTAAGCGAGCTGGATATAAAAAATAGGTTTGAAAGGGTGGAAGTAGAAGATTTGGGATACTATAGAACAAAGACCAACCTAGAAGGATATCAAACCATTGATGAATGGTATACTCGTCAAGCTGTGGAAGCTACATTTTACTGCAAAAAAATAAAACCAATAGCTGTCCCTGAAGATTTAATTTTAGATGATAATTTTATAATAAGGCTCTATGACAAAAAGGGCAAGGTCATTGATGAGAATAAAATGAGAAATGAAGTGGCGGTTGAAGATTATAAAAGAGATCCTGCGGGCTATCAAAATAAAATAACAGATTCAGGGACAGACGCTTGGTTAATTGGGATGCTGAAGCTTCCGCCAAAAAGCCAAAGAGAGAGCTTGAAATATCGTGTTTTAAGATTGGATAAAAACGGAAAGCCAAAGCCTTATCTCTACGAAGGAGCTTATAAATACCCTTATCAATATTATCTTTATGAGGCTCCTCTTCCCCCTTATTCCGAGATAAATACTGGTATTATAACTCCTCTTCAGGCTGTTATTCTCAAGTATTTCGTCCTGAGCCTCGGTTCTTTAATGATTAGCGAAAGAAAATCTTATGTTTAGATGTTACAAAATCTGCAAATTAAACAGTCGGTTTTGAAAAGGCCTGTTTTTTGTTTAAACTGTGGCTTTTGAATCTTTTTAAGCTGTCTTCTTGTAAATGTTATTTCCTTAAAATCATAAATTCACAAATGGTTTCAATCGGCTAAGGTTTTTTAAACAGTTTTTTTAATGCTGTTTTCCAATGATAATGTTGAACGGTTCCAATTTTACGGTTTTTTTCATCTTGAGACCATATTTGCAGAGAGCAAGGGCGATCCCAAAACGGCAAAAACTTTTCAAGGACTTTTCCATGACTTTTGTTTGTAACCAAAGCCGATTTTATTTCAACTAATATTTCCTCACCTGCTGGGGTTTGGATGATAACATCAATTTCATTTCCGTCTTTATCTCTCAAATAATAAAACTTAAAATTAGCTTCATAATAGGCCTTGAGTCGAATCAGCTCTAAAATAATAAAATGCTCAAAAACTTGTCCATATTCATAACTGCCGCTTGTTAAGGGGATTTGTGTTTTATTTAATAAAGCTCTTTGAATCCCTAAATCAAAAAGGTAAAATTTTGGAGCTTGATTGATTTGCTTTCTAAACGAGCGGTTAAAGCCTCTTAAATAAAAGCCTAAGTAAGTGTCTATCAAAATATCAAAGTAATTTTGGACAGTGGTGTAATCCACTCTAAGGTTTCTTGCTATTTTAGAATAATTTACGATTTGGCCATTAGATTGCGCGGAAATCTCTAAAAAGTCTTTAAAAGGCTTTATTTTGCGAACCAATTGTTCAATGAGAATCTCCTCTTTTAAATAAGTCTGCACATAAGATTCTAAATAACGAGCTTTGCTTTGCGCTCCTTTATAACCAGCTAAGATGGGCAAAGAGCCAAATTGAAAAATAGAATTGAGGTTAAAACAGCCGTTCCATTCTAAATGAGTGAAAGGATGAAGGGCAAAGGTGAATAATCGGCCGGCCAGCAAATTAGCCTGCCCTCTTTTTAATTTTCTGGCGCTGGAGCCTGTTAGTATAAATTGTATTTTCTTATTGTTTTCTATCTCTTTATGAACAACATCCAAGATAGCGGGAGCTTTTTGAACTTCATCAATGATAACTCTTCTATAGTTTCTCTCTTTAAGAATTTCAGTTAGAAGATCAGGATTCAGGCTAAATCTCTGCTGTTCTTTAAAAGATAAAAAATCAATCCAAATTGTATTTTCCTTTGAGAAAAGAGTTTTTAAAAGAGTTGTTTTGCCTGTTCCTCTCGCTCCAAATAAAAAGAAGCTGTGTTTTTGTGTCAATTTTTGCAGTCTTTTTATCATACCTTAATTCATTATAGATAAATTAAGGATATAGTCAAGAAAATATCAGATAAATTAAGGATATAGTCAAGAAAATATCAGATAAATTAAGGATATAGTCAA
>JAPPIY010000011.1:0-8234 GCA_026914095.1 Oligoflexia bacterium | reverse complement strand
TAAATTAAGGATATAGTCAAGAAAATATCAGATAAATTAAGGATATAGTCAAGAATTTATCTATAGTGGTCTGGTTTTGAGATTTGAAGTTGTTTCTGGAGATTCCCGCCTTTTTTATAATTTGAGCCGGTGATTTGGAATTGAGCCTAAAAAACTTTGCGTATAAGCTTGACAAGCTTTAAAAAAACAATCAAATAGATACTATGATTCAAGCCAAAGCTTTGACTAAACGGTATGGCTCCCGCAAGGCCATTTCTGATGTCAGCTTCACTGTCAATAAAGGTGAAATTGTTGGTTTTTTAGGCCCCAATGGAGCCGGCAAAACAACCACTATGAAAATTTTGACAGGCTATATGGCCCCTAATAAAGGGGAAGTGTATTTAGACGGCGTTAATGTTTTTAAAGAGCCTTTTACAGCGAAACAAAAACTGGGCTATTTGCCAGAGGCTCCTCCGGTTTACTCGGATATGATCGTGGAGGATTATCTTCAATATGTGGCAAAACTCAAGCTATGCCCTAAAAAACAAATTCCACAACTGGTTGAATCAGCTATTAAGCGGGTGGGCCTTCAAGAGGTGAGGCAAAGGCTCATTCATAATCTTTCCAAGGGATTTAAACAGAGGGTGGGGCTGGCTCAAGCCCTTGTCAGCGATCCTGAGATTTTAATTTTAGATGAGCCTACTGTGGGTTTAGATCCTAAACAAGTGATAGAGATGAGAGAGGTTTTAAAACAGTTAAAAGGGCAGCACACCATTATTTTATCCACTCATATTTTATCCGAAGTGCAAATGACTTGCGATCGGGTGATTATTATCAACGAAGGGGAAATTATAACAGAAGAGAGTTTATCCGCTCTCAGTCAAAAGATGCGGGCTAAAAGGCAAATTTTATTGAGAGTCAAAAAATCAGAGGACAGTTTAATTTCCGCTCTTAAAAATATAAAAGGGGTTTTGTCTGTTAGTAAAAACAAAGAGGTTTTTACCTTAGATGTAGAGCCTGAGGATCAAGTCAATGAAAAAGTGGCTCAAGCCGTGATTTCCAGCTCTTGCGGTCTCATTGAGCTGAAAGAGCAGGACTTTAATTTAGAGGATGTATTTATTCGTTTAACGGGCAAGCAGGTTTAAAATGAATTCTGTTTTTAATGAGATAAAAATATTTTTTAGACAAACTTTTTTAGTCGCCATGAAAGATTTTAAATCTATGGTATTAAGCCCTTTATTTTTTGGCTGGACAGGGATTTCTTTTATTTTTTTGAGTTATAACTTTCCCAGAGATTTGTTTCGTTTTGCTATGTCTTATGCCATGCCGGTTTTTGGACAGAGCGCCGATCAGGGCCGAAACATTCACTTTGATGTTTTTGTGGCTCATATTTCTTACATCAACCTAATATTTCTTTTTGCTGTTCCTGTTTTAGGCATGAAGCTTTTAGCGGAAGAGAAGAGAAACCGCACTTTTGATCTGCTGATGACTTCTCCTCTGTCTTCTCTGCAAATGGTTTTAGGCAAATATTTTTCCTTGTTAATGCTGTTGTTTTTGTTTTTATTATTCTCCTTAATTTATCCGCTTTCCACCGGCTTTTTCACGGAAATACCCCTAGGCCCCTTAGTTAGCTCTTACATTGGTTTGTTTCTTCTGGCTGGCGTTTACTCCGCTGTCTGTCTTTTTGCCTCTTCTTTGAGCCAATCTTTATTTTTAAGCGCGTTTATTGGAATGATTTTAAATATTGGCTTATGGTTTATTTCACAACAAGGGCAAAATTCTGGCTCTGAGGTTTGGAGCTCTATTATGGACTATCTGTCTTTGTCGGCGCATTTGACTCATTTTATAAAAGGCTCTTTGGTGATTAACTCTTTTGTTTTTTTCTTGAGTTTGATTATCTTTTTTCTCTTTTTGGTTTTTAAGTCTGTTGAGTTTATAAGGTGGAGGTCTTAGTGAGTCCCTGGTCTAAAATTTCTCTTTTAATCAGCGGTTTTTCTTTAATCATTCTGTCAGCTACGCGCTTTGTGTTAGGGACATGGCATCCTTTGCTTTATGTTTTTCTGGCTATATTTTTATTGGGATTTATAGTTTCTGTTGTTTTAGATTATAAACTGTATCTTGATTTTTTATCTATAAAAACCGCTCAAAAAGGCTTAAGCATGGGCTGGTCCCTATTGATTGTATTGGTGTTTTTAATAGCGGTTTCTTACTTAGGGAATCGTTTTAATAAAACCTTTGATTTAACACAAGAGGGAATCAACTCTTTGTCTGAGCAGAGTTTGTCGGCTTTAAAAGATTTGGATTCGGGTCTGACTTTTTATATTTTCTATAAAGGGGATAAAATTGCGCCACAGGTTTCCGCTCTTAAGCAAGAGCTGAAAATGAGCTTAGCGCTCTATAAGCAAGCCAATGCGAGAGTTAAAGTTGCTGTTGTGAATGCTTATAAGAATCCGCTAAAAGCTGAAATTTATTTAGCCGATCTTCCAGATAAGAATCAGCAAGAGCTGTTTCTTTTTGTGAATTATAAAGATAGAAAAATTAGGGTGGACAGCCCTTTTTCAGAAGAAGACTTAACTTCAGCCATTATCAAATCTAAAAAAAGAGAGTTTAAGGAAATTCTTTTTTTAACAGGTCATGGAGAAAAAGATTTAAATGATTCCAACCCCAGCGGCTTGAAAATTTTAAACCAGGCCTTAACTGACTCGGGTTTTATTTTAAAGGAATGGAATTTTGTTCAACAGGGCGAGCCTAATAAAAAGATTTCTTTAATTGTCAGCATAGGCCCCCGCCAGAGCTTTTTGCCAGCTGAGAAAAACTGGCTCAAAGAGTATCTGTCTAAAGGCGGAAATTTGCTTTTAAGCTTAGATCCCAAAGAAAAACATGGTTTAGAGGATTTTTTAAAAGAATACGGTTTGATTTTTAACAATGATTTTGTTTTAAGTCAGCTGGGCCTTCTTTATGGCGGCCCCACTAGAGCTTTAGGTGTTGTTTTTGATAAAAATAATCCTATCACTAAAAAAATCCCTGCTAAGCAAGCTGTTTTTTTTGAAAAGGCCAGCTCTTTAGATGTAGAGCCTTCCGCTTTTGAAAAGTTTAAATTCTCTTATTTAGTTAGAACTCATGATCAAAGTTTTACGGCTCCTCAATTAAAGAGGGATATGAAAATAGGAAAAATGGAATCCTTAACTATGGCTTTGTCGGCCAGCTCCAAAAAAGAATCTTCTTCAGATAATAAGGAGGAAGATAAAACTTTCCAATTGGCTCTTTTTGGAGACAGTGATTTTTTAAGCAACCGTTATATTTATGATGGGGCCAACAGAGATTTGGCAGTTAATAGTTTTGTCTCTTTGGCAGGAGAAGAGGAGTTGGTGAGCATTCGTCCCAAACAGCCTAAAGGCGCAAAAATCAGTTTAAACCAATCACAGAAAATGGGATTGATCTTAGTTTATATTATTCTGCCTTTATTGTTTTTACTGCTGAGCTTATGGCTTTGGTATAAAAGAAGAAGCGCTTAAATGAAGCCCCGATTTTTTATTCAAATTTTTGTATCACTTTGTATTTTAGCTTTTGGAGCCTTAGCTCTCTATGAATATTATCAATCTCAGAAAGAGAAGGAAAAGGAAGAGGAGCTTTCTCTCTTTTTGCCTCACATAGAGCGGAAGCAGTTAAAAGCTTTTCAGATAGAACAAACAAATAACAGGCTGTCCGCTGTCCAAAAAGGAAGGGAATGGCTCTTAACAGAGCCAGTTAAAGATTTATTGGACGGGACAGAGCTTTCCCGCTGGTTTGATTCTATTAAGAGGCAAAAAGTTCAAAAAGTTAAGGCGGAGGCTGTGGATTGGAAGAGCTATTACTTAGATTCGGCTCCTTTTGTCCAACTGGAGCTTGTTTCTGGGGAAAAAATCACTTTTTCTGTCAGCAAAAAAAGCTCCTTTGACGGAAGATATTTTATAAAAAAAGCGGGGGAGCTTTTTATTGGAGAGAGCGGTTTTTCTTCTGAAGTGAATGAAAAAAATTTAGATGACTTTAGAAGCAAGAAAATTCTTCCGGCTTTAAACCATGCCAGCTGGATTCAATTTAAAGGCAAATCTAACTTTCAATTAAATTGGAAAGATTATAAGTGGTCTTTGGAAGACGCTGATAAAAACAGCCTTCCTTTGGATTCCAGCCGTTTAGATGGCTTTTGGACTGACATTAACAGTATGAAAGCGCTTTCAATTAAAGAGGCCGTCGGGCCGGACAGTTTGAAAAAATACCAGTTAAACAAGCCTCAGCTGATTCTCAATATCACTTATGGAGATAAAGAGTCTATTCTAAAATTGAGCCTTGTTAAAGAAGGGAAGGCTTTTGTCGCTATTTCTCATAGAAATTATATTTTTGAAATCTCAAAAGAGCAGGCAAATCAACTGTTATTGCCTAAAAAAGAGATTTATGATCATAACTTTCCTTTTAACTATAAAACAAGCTTGGCTTTTCAAGTGGAAAGGCAGGATGATAAAAACAGCTTTACAATAAAAAAAGAAGGAGAGCTTTGGAAAAGCCAGCAAGGCAAAACTGTAGATCCCAAAAAAGTGGAGGACTTGTTAGATCGGATAAAAGAGTTGAGAGGAGAGAAATATAAAAGAGGGACAGATAAAGCTCCTTTAAGGTCTTTTGTAATTAAAGATTCAGAAAATCAACTGATTTTTGAGTTAAAAGAAGTTTCTCAATCTAAAAATGTCTCTTGGCTGAGAACCAATTTATGGCCAGAAAGGATCGCTGTCTCTAAAGATTTAATTTCTGATATTTTTAGCGAAGATATTTTTTTAAAGCCAGAGAAACCCTCTGACTCTTCTAAAACCAAGTAAAAAAGTGTGAGCTTTGCTCATCAAATTGAGAACAGCTATTTTAAAGATTAAAAACATGAAAACAAGCTGGGTTTGATTGCAGGCTGTTGAAGTCAGCCTTTTGGCGAATCAGCGAACGGCATTCTATACTGATCTTGTTTGAGTTTTAAAATCTTTTTCTGGAGATTCCCGCTGTTGCGGGAATTGTAAGAGTTAAAAGAGAGAGGAGAGTTTTTTAGAGGTGTGGGATTTGGTTTTATGTTTGGTTTGAGACAGGTTCTGGGCTTTTTGCATGAGTCTTTGTTTGCGCTGTTTTCTTTTGAGAGCCGTTTTTTTTCTTTGAGGGATAAGCTTAGCTTTTTGGTTTGCTTTAAGTTATTGAAATTACTAAGGAAATTGAATTTCAGGGGGGGGCGCTTTTTAATAAATATTTAAAAGCGCGATAAAGAGAGGAAAGCTCATTGGGAGTTATAAGCTTGCAAAAAAAAAGATTTTTTTTCATTTTCCTTAAAAACCTGGTATGAGCTGAATTGGAAGAGTTTTTAAGAAACAGGAGGGCAGGAGCAAAAAGGATGGATGTCTCCATAAGCATTTTCTATTCTGGAGACAGGGGGCCAAAACTTTCTTTCTTTAAGGTAAGGCAGAGGGTAAAAAGCTTTCTTTTTAGAATAGGGAAAAGGCCATTTTTCTGTGAGAGCGTCTTCTAAATTATGCGGGGCTGATTTGATTAGCTCTCCTTTGTTTTTTCTCTCTTCGGTGGATTTAATTTCTTCACGAATAGAAATCAGGGCCGAGCAGAATCGATCCAGCTCTTTTTTGCTCTCACTTTCTGTCGGCTCAATCATTAAAGTCCCCGGCACAGGCCAGGACATAGTAGGGGAGTGGAAGCTGTAATCTATAAGTCGTTTTGCCACATCATCCACTGTAATATCCGCGGAGTTTTTAAATTTTCTTAAGTCAATAATGCACTCATGAGCAACATAGTTATTTTGACCTTTAAAAAGGATGCGGTAATGATTTTTTAATTTTTCTGCTATATAATTTGCATTGGCCATAGCGGTTTGCGCTGATTTTTTCAAACCTTCCCAGCCCATAAGTTTAATATAAGCCCAAGAGATAATAAGTATCCCCGCGCTTCCGTAAGGAGCTGAGCTGACAGCCCCCAGTTTTGTTTTCTTTTCCAAAAATATATGGCTTGGCAGAAAGTTTTTCAATTTTTCACTGACTCCCACAGGCCCCACTCCCGGCCCGCCTCCGCCGTGAGGAATGCAAAAGCTTTTATGTAAATTCAAATGGCAGACATCAAAACCTAAATGAGCGGGCTTGCATAATCCCAGCAGAGCGTTCATGTTTGCCCCATCTAAATAAACTAGAGCGCCTGTTTTATGCGCCTTATCGCATATTCCTTTTATCTCTTCAAAAAAACCATAAGTGGAAGGGTAGGTGATCATGAGGCAGGCTAGATTTTTACCGTTCTGCTCTAGCTTTTTTTCTAAATCTTGAGAGTCAATCAAGCCTTCTTTGTTGCAGGCCAGGGAGATCACTTTAAACCCCGCCATAACCGCGCTGGCTGGATTGGTTCCATGGGCTGATGTGGGAATCAAACAGATATTTCTATGGGATTCTTGATTGGCTGAATGGTATTTTTTAATAGCCAAAAGCCCGGCATACTCTCCTTGAGAGCCGGCATTGGGCTGAAAAGAAAAAGCCTTAAAGCCTGTGATTTCACAAAGCTGATCTTCCAATTCTTGAATGATCTCTTGATAGCCTTTAGTTTGCTCTTTAGGGGCAAAGGGGTGAATATTGGCAAACTCCGGCCAACTGACAGGGAGCAGTTGAGTAACGGCATTTAACTTCATGGTGCAGGAGCCTAAAGGAATCATAGAATGAGTTAAAGACAACTCTTTATTTTGCAAGCGATGAATGTAGCGGGTCAGCTCTGTTTCAGAGTGGTAAGAGTTGAAAACAGGGTGAGTGAGATAAGCGCTTTCCCTTAAGCAGTTTTGAGGAATGGCTTGGAAAGAATCTTGAGAGATTTTTTGAGCCGGGCTGAGGACTGTCTTTAAAATTTTTTCTATTTGCAAAAGGTCTTGCTCTTCACAAGTTTCATCTAAAGTGAGGGACAAGCTGTCTTTATTCATTCGGTTTAAATTAAGGCCTTCTTTTTGAAAAGCTTGATACAGTTTTAAAGCTGATTTTTCTGAAGACAGTTGAAAGCTAAGGGTGTCAAAAAAAGTGGAATTGAGGGTTTTTATCTCCTTAAAAGATTGAAGTATTTTATAAAGAGTTTTTGTTAAGTTATTGATTTTTAAAGCTATTCTTTTTAAATTTTTTGGTCCATGATAGACAGCGTAAAAACCGGCCATGACAGCTAAAAGAGCCTGCGCGGTGCAGATGTTGCTGGTGGCTTTTTCTCTTCTGATATGCTGTTCTCTGGTTTGAAGGCTGAGGCGGTAAGCTTGTTTTCCATGTCTGTCTTTTGAAACCCCCACAATCCGTCCTGGTATCAAACGGATAAATTTTTTTTTAGTGGCAAAAAAAGCAGAATGAGGGCCGCCATAAAACAAAGGAATGCCAAAATTTTGGGAAGAGCCAACCACCACATCGGCCCCCATTTCGCCAGGAGATTTTAATAAACAGAGGCTTAAAAGATCGGTTGCCACGATGGTAAAACAATTGTCTAGCGCCATTTTTTTTGTAAAATCAGAGAGGTTGTGTAGAGAGCCGTCAGCGCAGGGGTATTGAAGAACCGCAGAAAAATAATCTTTTCCTCCTTTAAATTTTTCAAACTCACCGGTTGTAATTTCCCAGCCCCAGGCGGAGCAACGGGTTTTTAATACCTCTAAGCTTTGTGGAAAGATACGAGAATCCACAAAAACTTTTTGAGTGGACTCTTTTTTAGGATTGGCATTTTTAGCCAGAGCTAAAGCCTCGGCTAAAGCTGTCCCTTCATCCAACAGGGAGGCATTGGCAATTTCCATTCCTGTTAAGTCAGCCACCATAGTTTGAAAATTCAGTAAGGCTTCCAGTCGCCCCTGGGCTAACTCCGACTGATAGGGAGTGTAAGAGCTATACCAACAGGGATTTTCTAAAATATGTCTTTGGATGGCGGGAGGGGTGAATGAATTTTTGTATCCTAAACCAATATAAGATTTAAAAATTTTATTTTTTTTAGCCTTTGTCTGCGCTTGTTTTAAGAGTTCTGATTCTGTAATAGGGGCAGGGAGAGAAAACTTTTCCTGCAGGCTGATTTCTGAGGGTAAAATTTTATGAGTCAATTCCTCTAAAGAAGACAGCTTTAAGCTTTCAAGGATTTTTGAAAGCTCTGTGTCAGAAGGTCCAATGTGTCTTCTTAGAAAAGTGTCTGGTTTCTCTTTTTCCATGATTTTCTTTATGTGTCTTGATTGCTGGTTTTTGTCAAGCTTGGAC
>JAPPIY010000049.1 GCA_026914095.1 Oligoflexia bacterium | reverse complement strand
AAAAACTCCCATCTCCTTCCCTAATAATGGATTTTAAAACATTAACAGGCGGAGAAATTTTAGACTTTTTTTCTGAACTAAATATAATTTGAGTTAAAGTCGGGACAGTAATATCGTCTTGGGTTTCATTGTCAATAATCTGTATATCCTCTTTATTTCGTATCATCTTTTCAATATCCTTTAAAACAACATAAGAGCTTTGTTGAGTATCATAAAGCTTCCTATTTCCATACTTTTTAATGATTTTTGGACCTTCTGGCCTGTTATGATTGCTGTTATGAAAAGATATATGACTCATTAGAAACCTCCTACTTGGTTTTATTAGGCCTCTTGCCTTTATTCTAATAACAGGATTTTTTTCCGTAAAAAACCTTAACTTTTTACAAGCTAAAGATAATCTAAACAAAATAAGCTTGTCAATCTTTTTTACTTCATTATTTTTTTGTTTAAAAAAAAATTGGTTAGTTTTTAATCACATTCCTTTTGGTTTGAAGGGAAAAAACTAACTATTTTTAAGCATTTTTAAAAAAAGCTAGACTTTATTTCTTATTTGGACACTTAAGTTTTTTATTTTCTATTCCGAAAAGTCATTTATGGTTTTTTCTTTTTTAGGATCCAAAAAAAACAGACAGTTTTTTGGAGTTATTATTATCCTTTTTACTTGCTTTTCCTGTCAAAATTTGCAGAAAGCCAGAAAGTCCGCAAAAACAAGCCGGCAAACTTTTCAAAATAACTCAACATCTATCATTATTGATAAAAATTACTTTGAGCGCCAAGCTCTAACAAATTATTTAAAGGCAGAAACCGCTTTTTTTGAATCTGACCGGACTACCGCTTTAGAATACTTAAAACAAGCCAGATTATTTGCCCCAAACTCCATTCACTTTCAAAAAAGAATAGCAGAAATATATGAAAAAGAAGGGCTTTTGGCTGAGGCTGTCAATGAATACAAAGAATTAAGAAAAAAATCACCTAATAAAAAAGAATTTATAGAAAAATTGACAGACCTATACAGCTTACGACAACTAAATAGTCAAGCTTTAGAGCAAAACGATTTGCTATTAAGACAAAACCCCTCTAGTTTTCCTTTAGTTTTGAAAAAAGCGATTTTACTCATCAATCAAGAAAATTGGAAAACAGCTTTAAAAACTCTCAAAAAAGCAGAAAACAGGGCAAGTCTTTTAGAAGAAACCATCCAATCGCTTTTATTTCGCGCTTATATCTTTGCAAAACAGAACAAAACAGAAAACAGCCTAGAAATAATCCATCAAATAAAAAAACTTGATTTTCCAGAAGAAAAGCTAGTCTTAAAAATCGCAGATTTTTTTAAAAATCTTAATACAGAGCAAGCTAGACTTTATTTAGAAGACTTTCAGCAGAAAAAAGGAATAACATCGGCAACTTCCACAATCCTTTTAAATGAGGCCATCCTTTCTAAAAACTGGGAGAAAGCCATGCTCTATATCCAACAATTAAAGGATTTAGGCCAGATGGAAGAACAACACTATTTTTACAGCGCCCTATTTTTTATAAAAAAACAGCTCTACAATAAATCAGCTCTCTATTTAAAAGATTTAGTAACTCAAAATCCTCAAAGCGGACACTATAACTACTTACTGGCCATGGTTTATGAAAAAAGCCAGCAATGGCTCAAATCAGAAAAAACCTATCAAAAAATTCCTTCTTATAGCCCCTACTTTTTAATAGCTCATTTACAGCTAGCTCAACTGTGGCAGAAACAAGGAAAGTATAAAAAATCTTTTGAGCTTTTCAATCATTTAGCTTTCAACAACCCAGCCAGCCCTCAAGCCATTTTACTCTACGCTGAGGCTCTTTGGAATATAGGAAATAAAGAGCAGGCTTTAAATATTTTAACCAAAGCTTTAAAACATCACCCCGATCATTTGGATATTTTATTTTTAAGAGGTTTTTACTTGAAACAAACGGGAGCTGTCGATCTGGCCTTGGAAGATATGAATCAAATTTTAAAAATTCGCTCCAATCACAGCGAAGCCTTAAGGCTGATAGCCAACTTACATTCTGAAAACAGTTAGAAAATCACTCGGCTTTGCAGTCAGAGTTAAACCGCTTGACAGAAAAACCGTTTTCTTTCAGTTTGTTTAACACATTATAAGAGCCTTGAAAATGGGCTAATCCACCGGCAACAAACATATTGGCATTGCCTTCCACATGGGTGGAAAGAAGCTTTTTTAGCCAGACTTCATTTCTTTTTCTCAATAGATTGTGTCGAACATTATCCCTATAGTCTTTGAGCATCTCTTCTGTCCAGCCTTGTTGTTTAAAATTCTGTTCATCTATTTCTAAAAGATCAAAAGAATCCCCATTTTTGTATTTTTGCATAATATCTTCCATTGTCTCAAATTGATCTTCTAATGCTTTTGCAATTTTTTCTTGCTGGCAATTGCGGCTGTATTCTCTGACAGCTTTCTCAACCTGTTCTTTAGAAATTTTCCCGACATTTGATCTTATTAACTCAGGGATATAGTCTTCTTCATCCAAATAATCTTGAGCTATATTTTTTGTTTGAGCCAATTGTTGAATTTGAACATCCAACGAAGTTTGGTTATTTTGAAAAGAACCCAGCCGTTCTTTTAAAAATTTTTTATGCTCAATCAGGCATATACTGTTTAGGTATCCTAGAAAGCCAAAGTAACTCAACTGTGTGATCGAGTTATCCTGACCGGCTTTTGTTTTAAAAAAATTCTGGCTTTCCTCGTTTAAGCTTTTAAAACTGTGGCCAGAGGGATTCATTACCAAAGCGCTCACTGCAGTTTGCAGTAATTCCTGTTGTCTTTTTATATCTGTCTCTGTCCAAAGCAAAGCGCTTTGACCGAGAGAGTCAGAAATCACTTGATGACATTGCAGATCCTCCAAACCCACTCCCACATGAATGGTCCCTAAAATATGAATTGTTTTGCCATTTTTTTCCGCCTTCCAAAAAAAAGGCCCTTTTAGGTTTGGACTACAGGCAACCGTCCCGAAAGAAACAAAATAAAAAACCAACAAGACCCTCATAAAACACTCTTTTTTACTGAGACTCTCTTCATTTTTTATAAACTTACTGCCGAAATGTCAAGGCTTTTTTCCCTCTAAAAAACAGATTATACCGATCGGGTTTGAATTTTCACAGGTAGCCTACTCAGTCTTTCATCAAAAAGCTATTGTAAAAGCGGCCAAAAAAAACTTTAAACTAGACTTAATCTAACACTCTATAGAAGGTAATTTACATTCAAAGCCACTGTCCAATAGGAAATATCTCGTAAAATGGCGGTATTGTTTTCTTGGTTAGGATGTTTTTTATAAGGTAATTTATCTGAGGCTTCCTGAACAACAGTATAGGAAGCTTCCAAACCATAAGACCAACTGTCAGAAAGAGCATAACTTAAACCATGTATCAAACGATAAGACAAAGAGAAATCCTCAAAAACAGTTTCTTGCTGAGTGTTTAAAGATTGATCTGTATATTTAGAGTTATACTTTATATTAGCTTTAACAAGAGAGTAACCCACACCAACACCTAAGTAATAAGTGAATTTTTTATCTATAACTGATACTGGCAAATCAAAATAAGCGTTTATAAGCCCAGTGGCCAATTGAAAATCTGAAAAAGAATTCTCTGAAGAAATAAATTGAGCTTTATCTGTCTCTTGATTAAGTTCCCCTCCTATCACTGTCGGTTTATTGTTTTCAGGAAATGTTCCTTCTATAAAAGGATTTTTATTGTCCTTCAGCCAATAACCTAACAGAAACTCTGTCTCAGATTCCTTTAAAGATAAAAACCATCTTTGTAACACAAGTTATCTTCATTCCAGCCCAGATGATGAAATTTTAAGGGAACATTTGTTTGAAGAGAGCCTCCTATGTAGTAGTAACTCCAATCAGCAGAATAACAAGGATAAGAAAAAATCAAACCAAAGGCCAGAATATATTTAATCATTTATAGCTCCTTTCACTTTTTATAAACTTACTGCTGAAATGTCAAGGCTCTTTTCCCTCTAAAAAACAGAGGCAAGCTATCCAGGAAATAACCAAATTTAGCTTTTTCAAAAAATCCTCAACCCCAATAGCGCTCCTCTGCATTAAACCCTTTATCTGCTAGTTGAGGCTATAGAGTTTTTCCTAAGAGCTTCAAATAAGGCAATGGCCACGGCATTTGACAAATTTAAACTTCTGACAGGACCTTGAAAAGGAATTTGAACTGTTTGTTTTTTAAATTTCCTTAAAAGAGGCTGAGGCAAGCCTTTTGTCTCTTTTCCAAAAGCTAAGATATCTCCCTTCCTTATAGAGCAATTATAGAGAGAGTTTTCTCCTCTCACACTAAAAAACCAAATTTTCCGCAAGTCTTTTTGCTGGAGCCAATCGGTTAAATTGTCATAATATTGATACTTCAAAAAAGGCCAGTAATCCAAACCTGCTCTTTTTAACTGCTTATCTGTAATTTGAAAACCCAGAGGCCCTATTAAATCCAGCTGGCTTTGACTGGCGACACAGGTTCTTCCAATATTTCCTGTGTTGGAAGGGATTTCCGGCTCAATAAGCGCCACTGTAAAAAAAGAGGGGAAATTTTGTCTTTGAGAGAGCTGTTCCACGGCCATAATTAAAATTTTTTCTTATGATAACAAACAGCTCACTAGCTGACAAACAGCTTTCTATTTCCATACGATTTTTTATATCGATCGGACTTGAATTTTGAAGCCTTTTTCTCCAGAGAAACAGCTCATTTCTACTTACAGAAAAGACCCAAGCCAGATTATTAACCTGTCAGCGCTGATTAGCTGTGCTTATGCCGATCGGGTTAGAAGTTGGAAGTTTTGTTTTGAGATTCCCGACCTCTCTTTCGCGAGGGCAGGCTTTCGCGGGAATGACAGCTGAGATAAAAATTCAAACCCAATCGGTATAAGTTTTAAAATTCTTAAGAAAATATAGACTTTTAAAGATAAAAGCCATAACCTGCATGTATGTTTGACCTATTAGCAAAAGTTTTTGGAACAAAATATGAGAGAGATTTAAAGAAAATTCAACCTCTTGCAAATCATGTTAAAAGCTCTGGGAGAAACCTGTCTTCTCTCAGCAATGACGACTTAAAAGCAAAAACAGCTTATTTTAAAGATCAAATCGGAAAAGGCCAAAGTTTAGATGATATATTGCCTTCAGCTTTTGCTGTCTGCATAGAAGCCTCTAAAAGAGTTCTAGGAATGACTCATTATGATGTGCAGATTATCGGCGGTCTGGTTTTACACCGAGGGGAAATCGCTGAAATGAAAACAGGAGAGGGGAAGACTTTGGTCGCCACTTTGCCTGTTTATCTCAATGCTTTGTCCGGCAAAGGAGTCCATGTAGTGACTGTGAATGATTACCTGGCCAAAAGAGACAGAGAATGGATGGGGCAATTGTATCACTTTTTAGGTTTAACAACAGGAGTCATTGTTCCTGATCTAGACGATGAAGAGAGAAAACAAGCCTATTCGTCTGATGTCACTTATGGAACCAACAATGAATTTGCCTTTGATTATTTGAGAGACAATATGAAATATTCCCTTTCCTCTTGCGTTCAAAGAGAACTCAACTATGCTATTGTGGATGAATGTGACTCTATATTAATAGATGAAGCAAGAACACCTTTAATTATTTCCGGCGCCAAGGATCTGTCTATAGATAAATATTATGCGGTTAAAAAAGTGATTCCTCATTTACAAAAAGACAAACATTTTACTATGGAGGAAAAATCCAAAACCGTCTCTATCACAGAAGAGGGAAATACTAAAGTAGAGCAGCTTTTAGGCATCAATAACCTCTATGACATGGCTCATATTGAATATCTGCATAATATTTATCAATCTTTAAAAGCTCATTACCTTTATAAAAAAGATGTGGACTACATGGTGCAGAAGGATGAGGTAGTTATTGTTGATGAGTTCACAGGGCGCTTGATGCCCGGCCGGAGATGGAGCGATGGTTTGCATCAAGCCATTGAAGTGAAAGAGGGTGTGAAGGTAAAAACAGAAAATCAAACCCTTTCCTCTATCACCTTTCAAAATTATTTTCGTATGTATAACAAATTGGCCGGCATGACAGGAACAGCGGAAACAGAAGCCGAAGAATTTAAAAAAATCTATAAACTAAGAGTCCAAGTGATACCCACTAATAAACCTATTCGCCGGACCGATCATGAGGATATGATCTATAAAACATCAGCTGTGAAATACAAACATATTGGAGAAATGATAAAAAAATTACATCAAAAAAATCAACCTATTCTTGTTGGAACTGTAAGTATTGAAAAATCAGAGCGATTGTCCCAAATTTTAGCTGATCAAAATATACCACACAAAGTTTTAAATGCCAAATACCATGAAAAAGAAGCTGAAATTGTAGCTCAAGCCGGGCGAAAATCCGCTATCACTATTGCAACTAACATGGCGGGAAGGGGAACAGACATTATCCTTGGCGGAAATCCTGATTTTTTATGCGGGCCTAAAAGAAAAGAAGAGTCCGATCCAGATTATCAAAAGAGATTCCATCAAGTCCAGGAGCTTTGTAAAAAAGAAAGAGAAGAAGTGGTTCAAGCAGGAGGGCTATTTATTATTGGAACAGAAAGACACGAGGCCAGAAGGATTGACAATCAATTGAGAGGCCGTTCTGGAAGGCAGGGAGATCCAGGAGCCTCTAAGTTTTACCTGTCCCTGGAAGATGATTTAATGAGAGTGTTTGGCGGAGAAAGAATGCAAAAAGTTATGACTACACTGAGAATGGATGAGGAAGCTCCTATTACAGACCGCCTGCTGACAAAGGCTATTGCCAATGCGCAAAAAAAGGTAGAGGGGCATAATTTTGAAATTAGAAAACATCTTTTAGATTATGACAATGTGATGAATCAGCAAAGAACAGCTATTTATAAAAAAAGAAAGGATATCATGCTGGGAAAAAACCTAGAGCGGATGTTTTTGAACCAGATGGAGGAGCTGATTTCTGATAGATTAGACCAAATCGCCAATGAAGACATGAAAAAGGAACAATGGAATCTATCCGGCCTGCAAAACTTTCTGAGAAGAATGTTTGATCTTGAGGTCACTCTGCCAGCCCTAGAAGAACTGACTTTAGAGCATATCAACTTGACCGTTCAAAAAGCCGTTTTAAAAAGGTTTGAAGAGAAAAAGCAAGAACTCAAAGAGCACTTTGAGCCTCTGATCCAATTTTTATTTTTACAAACTATAGATGCCCGCTGGAGAGAGCATTTAGAAAATGTGGATCATCTTAGAGAGGGAATTAATCTAAGGGCTTTTGCGCAAAAAGAT
The DNA here is from genome assembly GCA_026914095.1 of Oligoflexia bacterium. Taxonomy (GTDB): domain Bacteria; phylum Bdellovibrionota; class Bdellovibrionia; order Bdellovibrionales; family UBA1609; genus JACOND01. The sequence goes on along the minus strand of JAPPIY010000049.1, from coordinate 5,285 downwards.
CCTCTAGTAGAATATAAAAAAGAAACTTTTTATCTTTTTGAATCCCTCAATTTAACTGTGGCAGGTGAAGTGATAGAAAAATTCTTCAAAATTCAAATTTCTGAAAAGGATCAGTTTGAAAACACAAAAACAGAACAGCTTATTTATAATGACAGTTCGGCTGAGAATCTTTCTTTCTCTTCTCCACAAAGGCAAAACCATTCCTCATCGGAAAGAGCTTTAAACCGCAAACAAAGAAGACAGCAATCTCAAGCTTTTAGGAAACGAAAAATAAAAATTTAAAAAATTACTATGAATTGTCCTGTTTGTAAAAGAAAAATTGAATTTGAAATCCCTAAAGAAGACATTTACTATGACTGCTCTCACTGTCAGTCTTCTTTGCTGTTCTCTAAAGGGCAATGTCTTGTGATCAATGCAGAAGAAATAGACTCCACTGATTTAGAGAAAGAAACATCAGAAAAAAGCTTAATAAATTTTGAAACATCACAAATCGATCAAAAAAGCGAGGAAGATTCTGAACAAAATACAGCCACAAATTTGTCTAAAGAAGATTCTAAAAAATCTGAGACAAAAACTCTTTTCGCTGAAGAAATTGAATCAGAAACTCCACAAGAAGATTTTAATCCAGAAACTCCTAGTAAAGAAATACAAGAGAACAGAGCAATTCTTGAAAAACAAAATAAAGAAGTTGAACTAGAAAAAGAAAATATAGAAACAGAGGAAAATTTTTATCCTAAGGAAAAAACAGAAGTGCCGGAGTTAAAAGAAAAATCAGAAGAAGAGCCAGAGCATCAAGCTCAGTCCAACTTAGACCCAAAAGAAGAAGAGCCTTCTTACAAATTTGAAGAAAATCCCAATGAACTCGCTTCTAAAGACTTTCAAGATGAAAGTATAAGCCCCCCAGCTGGTCAAAAAGAGGAAGAAGATTTTTCTGATGTGGCGGAATTTGCCAGAAGTCAAGAAGAAGACACAAAAGGCATTTACCTCTATGATTTAACTTTAAGTGAAATTAATTCCCAAAACTTAAAAGAAGAGGTGTCAGCTATTTTAGAAGACAGTTATTTAAACTTACCTATTGAAGAAGAAGAATCTCTTAATTTAAAAGACATTATAGACAAAGGGCAAATCAAAATACCAAGAATATCCCCTGTTCAAGCTTATATTATTGTAAGCTCCTTAATGGGCTTGCCTTTAAATATACACTGGGAACAACATCATATTGCTGATGAATGATTAAAAAATGTCTATGTTTGATTCTCTTATCTTTGCTGATTGGCCCAGAGGCTTGTATTTAGCTAAACAATTGGCTGTAATAGGCCAAAGGACAGCCTATGTAGAGAATCTCTTTCGTTTAAAAAATCCTTTTGCGCTGTTTTTAAATGCAAATGAAAAAGATCAAAGAGAGTTTTTAGAAAGTCTGGGTTTCCTATCCCAACAAGATGGAGGTTTCTGCCTATTAAGCCCGGAGGGGGTTTGGCCTCTTCAAGACATGAAAGCTATAGCAAAAAGACAGGCCCCTATACAAAACTTCACCTGCTCTTTCAAAAAAGAGCTTAACCCTCCATTTAAAGACAACTGGCTCTCCTACTTATCCCTAAATTTATCTGCAAAAGTATTTAGAGGCAATAATTCTATTTTTAAAAACAGAGGTGTCAATTTGCTGGCGGACTGCTTCTTATTTGAGCCTTCTTCTAAAAAGATGGAAGAATTTAAAAACAATCATCCTAATATTTCCTTTTTAACCGCTCAAGAAAAAAATATCTTCTTCAAAGGGCAACAAGCCGTTCTTTCACTTAAAGATAAAACTTTAACAGCAAAAAATTTTATTTGTTTGACTTCCTCTGATAGAATCTCAAGCGATTTTAACTCCACTGATAAAGCGCAATGGCAATGGCATGCTTATTATTTAACAGTGGATTTTGCCGATTACAAAGAAATTATCCCCTCTCATTTCATTTTTTTAAAAAACATTTATTTGCCTTGGTGCTATGACAACTTGCTGAGTGTTTTCCATCGCCAAGGAATGTTAGAAGTTTGGATGAAGCTAAAACCAAAAGAAAATTCTGCGCAATTTATAAAACAAGCTGAAAATCATTTAAAAGATTTTTTTAAAAATTGTAACTTAAAACCTACAAATAAGCCCACTGCAAAAGGCTTTACAGTTTATGGAGAAGAGAGATTCCATTTTAATTTTCCAAAAAAAGCCGCTTATGTTGAAAACTGCAAGGATTTCTTTCATGGAGACTTAGCGAGTGAGATCCGCAATGAGCGGGAGCTATTCAAAAAATTAGTCTAAATTGTTAGATGGTTGGCGCTGAAAAAATCCCCGTCTGAACCAGAAGAGCATATCCAGCTTGACTAAGAAGTTAAATTGACTAATGATATATGAGATAAGTTATACGGATCTTGTTTGAATTTCCCACTGCCTTGTTCAGTCTTCTCCTAGAAGACTGAACTCCCGCAAAAGCGGGAATCCAGCTGAAACCGGAATCTTTAAACAGGATCAATATAATTGGATAAAAATATGATTGACCGTTACAGTTTAAAAGAAATGTCTCAAATCTGGTCTCCTGAGAGCCGCTTTCACTTTATGTTAAAGGTAGAACAAGCGGTAGCAAAGGCTCAAGGAGATTTAGGAATTATCCCTAAACCAGCAGCTCAAACTATTTATTCAAAAGCCCGTTTTTCTTATAACAATATCTTAAAAAGAGAGCAAGCAAGCCGTCATGATGTAACTGCTTTTGTAAGTGAGACAGCCAGTCATTTAGGAAAACACGGCGCTTATTTTCACTATGGCTTAACCTCTTCTGATGTTTTAGACACGGCTTTAAGCCTTCAAATTAAAGAATCAAAAAAGCTTTTAGATAAGAGCTTTAAATCCCTAAAAAAAACCTTAAAACAATTAATTGTGAAACACAAAAAAACTTTATGCGCGGGACGCACTCATGGGATACAGGCGGAACCCACGACCTTTGGCTTTAAAATACTGGGGCATTTAGCAGAATTTTCAAGGGCCGAACACAGTTTTAATCAAGCGGTTTCTATATGTTCAATCGCTAAAATCAGCGGGGCTGTTGGAACTTACTCCTCCTTGCCTCCTCAAATAGAAAAAAAAGTTTGCCAAAAACTGTCTCTCAAGCCTGAAACAATCGCAACACAAATTGTTCCAAGAGATCGTATAGCCCGTTTGGTGTTTTCTTTATCTCTGATTGGCTCTTTTATAGAAAGGCTGGCTGTTGAGCTAAGACATTTGCAACGAACAGAAGTAGCTGAAGTCACAGAAGCTTTTTATAAAGGACAAACCGGGTCCAGCGCTATGCCTCATAAAAAAAACCCCATCTCAGCGGAAAATTTAACCGGTCTCGCCCGGCTTTTAAGATCTTATGTTTCGCCGGCTTTAGAGAATATCAGCTTATGGCATGAAAGGGATATCTCCCACTCTAGTGTTGAACGTGTCATTTTACCTGACTCTTTTATTTTAACCCACTACGCTTTGACAAGGTTAGAAAATCTTTTAAAAACTTTACAAGTGAATGAGAAAGAAATGAAACAAAATTTAGATTCTTCTAAAGGGCTTGTTTTTTCATCTCAAGTTTTAAACGCTTTAGTCCGCAAATCCCTGCCCCGGCAAAAAGCTTATCCCTTAGTTCAAAAAATCAGTCAAAATCTGAAAGAAAACGAAGACTTAAAATCCGCTCTTCAAAAAAACACAGAGATCAAAAAGCATTTAACCTCTAAAGAAATAGAAAACATCTTCTCAGGACAAAGCAATGACTTACTAAAACATTTAGAAGAAACATTAAAAAAATTTTGAGCTTTAAGAGCCATACAATTTAGCCGATTTTGAAAAAAGCCTAAGCTATTGGTATTATCTGTAGATTTATAATATTTTAAGAGGTAATATTTGCAAGAAAGCAACTTAAGAGGTTTAAAAGCTTGCAAATAAACTTTTTCAGCGCTAACGATTTAGTTTGAATGTTAGGCTTTTTAAAGTTGGGAGACTTCTTGACAAAAACACATTCCTGCTTTACTAGAAAAGAGGATTTAAAAACAAGTTCAGTTTTGAGCGCAGGCTGGCTTTTAAAATATAAAGCTAAACTTTTAAACCTTTTGTTTTAACGAAGAGCTACAGAGAAGCTCAAATCGGAGGAATATTACAGTGTCAGAAAATTTTAAAAGAGGAGGGTTGCTTTATGAGGGCAAAGGCAAAAAAGTTTTTCAGGTATTAGGACACGAAAATAAAGTTCTTCTCCTTTTTAAAGATGACTTAACCGCCCATCAAGGCCGTAAAACAGGCTCTTTTCCAAAAAAAGGAGAGGTTTGTAAAAACATCTCTTCCTTGATTTTCAAATATTTAAAAAAAGAAGATATTTCAACTCATTTTATACAAGACATTAATTCTCAAGAAATGCTTTGTTTAAAAACGGAGATCATTCCCTTAGAAGTGGTTATAAGAAATCAGCTGGCTGGCAGTACAGCTAACAGACTGGGCATTAAAGAGGGAACAGAAATAAAAAAAACACTTTTAGAATTTTATTATAAAAAAGATGAGCTGGATGATCCTTTTGTCAGTGAAGGACAAATTGAATCCTTAAAACTAATTCCAGATTTCAATTGGCTTGAGCCTATAAAAAAACAAGCTTTTTTAATCAATAAAAAATTACAGTTCTTCTTTGAAAAAGCAGGATTAAAATTGATAGATTTTAAAATGGAGTTTGGCCTATTTAAGGATAAACTTGTATTGGCTGATGATATTAGTCCAGACAGCTGTCGGATTTGGGAGAATCAAACAGAAGAGAGATTAGATAAAGATCGTTTTCGCAGAGACTGGGGCAAGGTGGAAGAGTCTTATAAAAAAATTGAATCTTTACTCTATCAACAATGGGGTCATTTTTTAAAAAACAATTCTTAATCCTAACAGATTATAGACTGAAATAAGGAGAAATTTATGATTAAAGTGGGATGTAAAATTTTATTAAAAAAAGAAGTGTTGGACACAAAAGGCCGGGCCCTTTTAAAACTGTTGCAAAAAGAAGACTCTTCAGTAAAAGACTGCCATTATGGCAAATACATTGAATTAAATATTGATACTAAAGATTCTCAACAAGCTTTAAAACAAGCCAAGCTTTTAGCTCAAAAGATATTGCATAATGATCTGATAGAAAGTTTTGAACTGGAGATTATAAACTAACACAGTCGGCGCTAAAAAAGTCTTAACCTATTGGAATTGTTTGTGAATTTATAATTTTAGGAGGGTAATCTTTGACAATGTAAAAAAGTTGTGT
>JAPPIY010000072.1 GCA_026914095.1 Oligoflexia bacterium | reverse complement strand
TTTTATCTCTTTTTGTGGGAGGGCTGGCTGTGGGGAGCCTTTCAGTTAAAGCGCATAAAATTTCTCCCGTTTTTCTCATAAGACAAACTTTAATCACAGCGGCTCTTTTGGGTCTTTTGTTTGTTTTATCTCCTTATTGGTCTATATGGATAAGCCATATTCGGGTGAGCCTTCTTTCTATTCCCTCTAATTATTTTGTCTTTAAGCTGGTTCTTTATCTTTTTGTTGCCCTCTGTCTTTTACCCGCTGTTTTCTTTATGGGGCGTCTTTTGCCTTTAAGCTATGCTTTGCTAAAGAAAAATAAAGACAACTATGGAGCCGTTTGCGGCTATTTGTATTTTTTTAATACTTTGGGAACAGTCTTTGGGACTGTCATTATTGGCTACTTGGCTTTTTATATTTTTAATTTAGATGAGCTGTTTAAAATCAATTTGTTTCTTTTAATAGCTTTAGGGCTTGGTTGCGCTTTTTTTGAAAGGAAGATATTTTCTGCTGGTTTGGCTGTTTGTCTGGCGGTTTCTCTATTGTTGCTTCCCAACTGGAACCGAACAGGCCATCATCATGGTTATTTTCGGATCAGACAGCCTCAACCCTATCATTTTAAAAAAATGTTTTCTCTTCCAAACAGCAATAAAGGAGAAGTTCTATTTTTTGAAGACGGCCCTAATGTCTCTATCACCTTAACTGGCTTTCCCAAGCTGTTAGATGATTCTGAGGGTAAAAGCCTTTTTCCTGATTCCAAGTATGAATCGGTTTCTTATTCTGTTAATGGAAAGGCAATCGGAAATAGTATTGGGGACTTTTCCACTGTCTTTTTGCTTTCCAGCCTAGCCTATCTTTATGCTCCTAAAAGATCACAGCTGTCTTCAGCTGTATTGGGGCTGGGAATGGGAACCTCTGCGGGAGTTTTAGCTCAATTAGAAAAGGTTAAAGATGTAACAGTTTTAGAGATAGCCCCTGAAGTTGTAGAGAATGTGAGGCGGTCCCCGGCTTTCAGTTTTGGACTGTTAGACAATCCTAAAGCAAAAGTCATTGAGCAGGATGGCTTTAAATATTTCACAAAGACAAAAAAGAAATTTGATTTGATTGTTTCAGAGACTTCCAATCCTTGGGTTGTGGGTGTGGAAAATGTATTTTCTTATGAATTTTATGAGTTGGCTAAACAGTCTTTAACTGATGACGGAGTTTTGGTTCAATGGGTTCAGCTTTACAGTATTGATTCTGGCAGTTTGAGGTTGATGTTTCACACGCTTAAAAAAGTTTTTCCTTATTCTAGGGTTTATAGAGTGGGAGGGTCAGATCTTGCCATTGTCGCCAGCTCTCGCCCTTTAGAGCCAAAGTTAAGTCGTTTTTCTGATGAATTTTTGTCACCCTATTATTCCGCTTTGGGTTTTTATGAGCCGGAGGACTTAACTCTCATTCAAGTTTTTCCAGAGGATATATTTTCAGATTTAGCTCAATCTAAGGACTTTGGTCTGCACACTTTAATCACGCCAAAGCTGGCTTATCAAGGGGATAAAACCTTTTTTCTTGGCCAGGCAGTGGATCCTGTTTATCTTGTTCCAGATTATTTTTCTCACTCCTCTAAATCAGAAGATAAAAAAATAAAAGCTTTTCAAAAATTTGCTCTTATGGAAGAAGATGAAATTAAAGAAATCTGCAAAATAAAAAGAATTGGTTTTTTCTGCGCTCTATTGACTCAAATGCGCGCAAATAAAAAGGCTTTTGAGGATAAAAGCAAAAGCCCTCTTCTTCGTTTGAACAGTTATGCTTATTTAAGAAAAATGGGATTGGCAAAACAGGATCAACAGTTTTTAGATGATTTAAAAAAAGAGATCATTGAAAAAAAGAATAAAAACCGCTCTATTTTTTTAAGCTATCTAAGTCAGCTGTTAAGCAAGGGCCAGTATGAGCAGGCGAGAAAAGATGTTCGTCTTTTTCAAAAAGAAAAGCTTTTAGAAGAAGATGCTTTTTCTCAATTAAAAGAATATATTAGCAAAGTGGAGACAGAATTATCTTCCAAGTAACTTGCCTTTCAAATGAAGATATAAACTGATTTTTTCAGATAGGTTTTTAATAAAAAATATCCCTTTATTTTATTAGTTTATAATAGTTAAACAAGTAAAAAAACTTCTGACAAGCCCCGTTCAAGCAAGACTAAAGAGCAGTATGCGTTTTATAAGAAAATGCTATAAGATACAATGTAATATCTATTGAAAAGCTAAAAAAGCAACTATGACAAGAGGATAAAACCAGTTTGTTCTATTTAGGAATAGAGTTTGAAGGTGAATAAATTAGAGCCGGCCGCTTTATATTTTTATAAGAGTAAAAAAAGAGGAGGCTATGAGAAAGAAAGGATTATACCAATTATAGCCAATGAATAAAAGTAAAAGCTTTATGGTCATTTTTGAAAAATTTAAAAACAAGAGGATTTTATGAAAAAAGGGATACTTATTTACCAATCTAAAAACGGAAAGATTGAATTTCAATGGGGCTTAAAAAGAGAGGACATTTGGACAACGCAGGCGCAAATCAGCAAGCTTTTTAAAATCAGTCAGCCTGTAGTGTCTCGTCATATAAATAATATATTTAAGGATAAGGAGGCAGATAAAAAAAGCAATATGCAAAAAATGCATATTGCAAATTCAGATAAACCTATTTCATTTTACTCATTAGCTGTCATTTTGTCAGTAGGATATAGGGCAAATTCTAAACTAGCGGTAGAGTTTAGAGAATGGACAACAAAAGTCTTAAAACAACATCTGCTTGAAGGCTGGACAATCAATAAAAAACAGCTCCTTCAAAACTATCAAAAATTTCAAAAAACGGTAGAAGATATTAAAACTCTATTGCCAACCGATCAATCGGTCCCCGCTCAATCCGCTTTGGAGCTGATCAGCGTTTTTGCCAGCACTTGGTTTTCTTTAGAAGCTTATGACAAAGAGAATTTTCCAACAAAAGGCTGGACAAAAAAACAAGTGTCTTTTACTGCGGAAGAGTTAAAGCAATCCTTAGACAAATTAAAGAAAGAGCTTATCGCTAAAAAACAAGCGACTGATTTATTTGGCCAGAAAAAAATAAAATCAGCTGTGAGCGGTATTGTGGGCAATGTCTTTCAAACTTTTGGAGGACAGGATTTATATCCCACCATTGAGGAAAAATCAGCTCATCTGTTGTATTTTATGGTAAAAAATCACCCCTTTACAGACGGCAACAAAAGGAGTGGAGCTTTTGCTTTTATTTGGTTTTTGAAGAAAGCAGGCCGTCTTTCTGCTGGCTTAAGCCCTTCAGCCTTAACAGCTTTAACTTTATTGGTAGCAGAAAGCAATCCTAAAGATAAAGACAAGATGATAGGTGTGGTTTTATTGCTTTTAGAAAGAAATCAAGAGCAAGAAAATAAAAGATAAAAAAAGAAGCTTAGCAAGTTGAAAAAAATCTTTAAGTAAATTCCTGAATAGGATTTCTAGTAAAAAATCCTAGTGTTTTCAGTAAGTTAGAAGAAAATGACAGGGTAGACAAATAAGCTAAAAACCCAACAAAACCCCATTCTTTCGTCCCACTGATAACCGCTCAAGACCTCTTATAACCTCTGATACCTGGAAGATCACTCAAAAATCACGCACATTTTTTAAAATAAATGTTGCAAAATTTTACAACATCTATTAAAATCATGTTTAAATGAGGCGTGAATACAGCATAGCCCCGATAACAATAAATGGAAAAGTTATTAAAAAGCTGATTATTGATCCTCATGTGGATAAACACGCAGACCATATCAACGATGATTTAATAAAAAAAATGGTCAGGCAATTAGATGGGGGAATATTTCATTCTGAAAAGGAGTTTGACGGTTTTTCGTACTTTGCCACTATTTTAAAAATGGAAGGGCTATATTATAAACTGGTGTGGCTTTTGGAAAAAGGCTGTTTATATATCGGTGTTATCACCACTTACAGAGACAGGAGGGTCAAATGAGGTATCCAAAAACAAAGGACATCAAAAAGGTTTTAAATGAACTTACGGATGATGATTTTATAAAAATTATCCCTTTGGATGCTCCCAAAACTGACAAAGTCAAATATGAACTTTGTAAAATGTTTGTCGCTTACATAAAAAAAGAAAATATAACTCAGGTGGAATTGGCAAGACAGTTAAAAGTTGATCGTTCCAGAGTAAATTGGATTGTCAAATACAGAATAGAGCATTTCACGATTGACCGCCTTTATGAACTGCTGGAAAAAATTATTCCGGATTGTAAGTTGCAGGTTTCCTGAAATGATTTACTGGATCATCTCTGAAAAGTGATTAGTCAGTAATCCAAAATTGGTTTTATGCCATACGATATCTCTTTTAAAAATAAACCCGATTTGTTCCATAACCTCTATTGTTTTGCCAGTCAGGTTTAAGGTCTTAAAACCCTTTCCGTCTCTCACCGGCAAATTCATAATATTGATAAAGGCTTTTCTCCCTGGTTGGAGCACTCTAAAAACTTCTTTCCAAACCTTACCGATTTTTTCAAACCACTCATCAAGATCGTGAACATTCCCCAAATCCTCTTTGACAGGTTTTTTTGTGTACATTTTTGCATTAAAATAAGGAGGGGAAGTTACCATTAGATGAACAGAGTTATCTTCCAACTCTTTCATATCCATTGCATTTCTTATATAAATCCTGTGTGAAGTGTCGTTTATATTCAATACTGTTTCTTTTTGTGTTCTTTTTTGCTTTTTTTGTGTTGTTTTGAGTTTTTTCTTCTCAAATTCTTTTAAGTCTCTTATATTAAATCGCTTTTGGCCGATGGCGGCGACAATGCTTTTAATTTTCCTCTGCTTCACCAAGCCATGCAGAGTTTGAACAGTAATTCCAAGATACTTTGCCACTTCTATTGAAGATAAATATTTTCGTTCTTTATAATCATTCATAGTTTTAAACTCCAAAACATAATTAAAATATTATAACCGGTTAGATTCTTTTCATTTGCTCAACAATTTTATTTGTCAAATCTTGCTTATCTATCAAAAAACCATCCCATTTATTTGACTCATTTTTCTTGTAGCCTGCGACAAAACCGAATCTTTCATTTTTTAGTTTATTTGCTTTGTCTCTAAAATTTGGTGCAGGCACAAACCACAGGCGTTCTCCAATATCCCCTTTCTCACTATCAAAATAGCAAAACACCATTGCCATTGAATAGTTATCAATTAATGTTTTTTCTTTTACTGTTGCTGTATAAATTCCAGGATCGCCCACGCCAAATCTGCTTTTAATCTGAATATACATTATTTTTTTGAAATTACCTTTTTCTTTTACAATCAAGTCAATACCTTCGTCGTCAGAAATAGGTTTATAGCAAGAGAGTGCTGTTTTTCCGTAAAGTATAATAAGTTCAGCAATTCTTGCTTCTGCAATACTGCCTTTTTGTTGTGTGGAGATATTTTTTGAAATGGAGTATTGTTTTTCCTTTTCCTTTGAAGTTTCTTTAAAATTTGGATTTATACAGAAAGTTGAAGGAGCCATTTTTTTAAATCTGGACTTTTCTTTGTGAGTGTTAATATCAACAATAAGTAAGGCATTCATTGTCATCTCAGGAGTTTTGCCTTCCGATACCAAACCGTACTTTTCTTTTGCTAACTTAGTAATTTGCTTACTATGCAAAGATTTATTAGCTTCTTTTAAAATTTTGTAGGCAAGTTCTTTGAATGTGCTCATATCATTTTAAGAGTATTGGTTTATGATATTAAATAAGGCTTTCCGCTCCGTGTCATCACCTATTTATCTTTCTCCGGAAAAGATTATCATATCAAAACTTCTTTTCAATATTAAAAGCCCTTTAAAGAGAGTCTAAACTGAATTGAGTAAAAGACCATTATTTCCTTATTCAAGCCAATGTATACAGTAGCATTTTCAGGTTCGTTTTCTCCCTAGTTTTTTGAGTTTCAATTTTCTTCCATCTACCAAAAAAGCCCCCTGCTGACCGAAAAATCCATGTAGATTTTTATGTAGAACCATGTAGACCCAATTTGAAATATTGGGAAATATCCTGAAATAAGTTGGATGAAAGCCGGTTGCCGAAATGTTTAGGAAACTCAAAAGGTTGAAATACCCTGACATTTCCTGAAATATCCTTCTACAAAATGGAAAAAGTTGTGTTGTACAAATGGCAGGGCAGACAGGACTTGAACCCGCAACCTTTAGATTTGGAATCCAATGCTCTACCAATTGAGCTACTGCCCTTTGCCTTTAAATTATATACTACAAAGCCAATGAAAATACAAACACTGAAAGGCTTAGCAACACAATACAAATAAACTGATTTTATTTGAAATTTTAAAGTTTAGTGGATTCCTGCTTTCGCAGGAATGACTGGCTTTCGCAGGAATAACTAGGCTCTCGCGCAAATGACTGACTCTCGCGCAAATAAAAAGAGAGACAACAGCCTCCCTTTTTATTTTTCAAACTCAACGACTATAATTGTTAAAAATAATATCTATTGCCTGCTATCCTGAAACAACACTTGCTTATTTACTCTACAATTTCAGAAACAACACCAGCTCCTACTGTTTTGCCGCCTTCACGAACCGCAAAGCGAACCCCCTTTTCCATAGCAATTGGTGAGATCAACTCCACCTCTAAATGCACATTATCACCGGGCATAACTATTTCAGCGTCTTTAGGAAGCTGAACAGAGCCTGTTACATCTGTTGTTCTAAAATAGAACTGAGGTCTATACCCCTTAAAAAAGGGTGTGTGCCTTCCTCCCTCTTCTTTTTTCAAGATATAACACTCACACTTAAATTTTTTGTGAGGCGTGATGGAGCCGGGCACAGAAAGAACTTGGCCTCTTTCAATATCTGTCTTTTCAATTCCTCTTAATAACAAGCCGGCATTATCGCCCGCTCGGCCCTCATCTAACTGCTTTCTAAACATTTCAATCCCTGTAACCACTGTCTTTTTAGTCTCACGAATGCCGACAATCTCTATTTCAGCCCCTGTTTTAATAGTCCCTCTCTCCACACGGCCGGTTGCCACGGTCCCACGGCCGGAAATAGAAAAAACATCTTCAACAGGCATTAAGAAAGGCTTATCCACATCTCTTTTTGGGCAAGGGATATACTCATCCACCTTAGCCATAAGCTCTAAGATAGCTTTTTCATTGTCTGCATCCCCCTCTAAAGCCTTTAAAGCTGAGCCTTTTACAATAGGAATGTCATTTCCAGGGAATTTGTATTCTGTCAATAATTCACGAATTTCAAGCTCTACAAGGTCCAGCAACTCTTTGTCATCCACTTGATCGCATTTGTTCAAAAAAACCACAATAGCCGGCACACCCACCTGACGAGCTAACAAAATATGCTCTCTAGTTTGAGGCATAGGGCCATCTGCCGCAGAAACTACAAGAATGGCTCCATCCATTTGAGCGGCTCCCGTAATCATATTTTTCACATAATCCGCGTGACCTGGACAATCCACATGGGCATAATGCCTTTTTTCTGTTTCATATTCCACATGAGCCGTTGAAATCGTAATCCCTCTGGCCTTTTCCTCTGGAGCCTTATCAATCTGATCGTATTTCATGGCCTCAGCTCCCCCTTTTTTAGCTAAAACAGAAGTAATAGCCGCAGTCAGAGTTGTTTTTCCATGATCCACATGGCCAATCGTTCCCACATTGACATGCTCTTTATTTCTATTAAAAGTTTCTTTAGACATACATTCCTCCTAAAAAGTTAAACCTCAAAAGTATTTTAAGGATATAATGACAAATCCCTTCTGTGTCAAATAAGAAATAGCATAAAAAGAAATTTTTGACAAAAAAATATTCTGTTGTTCTTTTTATAGCTGAATCTGGTTTGAAATTTAGGAATTAGAATTGTATTTTTAGCTTTATATGATCTTGTTTTGAAAATTTAGGAATTATAGACTTAACTTCGCATAAAGAGGCCTCAAACTAAGGAAATAAAAGAGTTTTGAGCGGTTTCTCTGGGGAATAAATAAGGATAAAATTAAAACCAAAAAGAAGAGACAAAGCCTTTAAAAAACAGAATAAATAAAGGAACCATGCGAAGTTAAGTCTATAATTCCTGAATTTTCAGTCTGTTTGTTCCATCTTTCACTGAAAGACAGAACTCCCGCGAAACTTGTCCTCGCGAAAGCGGGGAGCTTGCCCTCATGAAAACAGGGGCGGGAATCTCTAAAAAAGACCTTCAAAACTCAAATATAACTCAATTACAAACTTAAATCCTGCCATGAAGTCCTGTATTGCCCTTTCATCTCCTCATAAGAGAGGCTTTCCCCTTTTAGGCTCAAAACAGCTTTTTCCTGTGTCTCACCCAAAAAAACAAACTCTAAGCCCAACTTTTCAAGCTCTTTTTTAAACTGATCTTCTTCTTCCCTTTTGACAGAGACGGCTATCTCATAGAGTCTTTCTTGAAATAAAGGCCATTGAAAAGAGTTTTTTAAGGAAAAACCCACTCTATTTTCTAAAACCATACGGGCTAAAGTGTAAGCCAAGCCAAATTTGCCCACCACTCTAGCGCTTGAAAAAAGATTTTTTTGGCTCAACTGGTCAATTTGATCAATAAAAATCTTGACTAAAGGCCCCTGCAAATCTCCATAAGCCCATTGAGCTTTTTTGTCAATCGCCCCTTCAAAACAAAATTGATGCGAATGTAAAAGATAAACCCTCTCACCCGCTTTGCAAAAACCAGCAGGGGGGGTGGAACAGCCTTTTTCCTTTAAGCCCGTCATAACTATAGAAGGGGTGGGGGTGATGTTTTTTCCCTCACTCTCATTATAAAAACTTACATTTCCACTCACAATAGGGGTGTCCAAAGTCAGGCAAGCCTCCGCTATCTTCTCTACAGACAGGACAAACTCCCCCATAATTTCTGGCTTTTCAGGATTGCCAAAATTTAAACAATCTGTCGCAGCCAATAAGCTGAATCCCCTCACAGCCAGTTTTAAAGCCGGTAAAAAAACAGCGTCCTTTGCTCCCTGCTCTACATCCAGCTGTAGTAAATAGGGGCGACAGCCCATAGCTACAGCCAACTGCCTCCCGCTTTCTGGCAGACGCAAAACGGCTATAGGATAAGAAGAATCTTTTAGGGTGTTTGTCCCCACCCTTTGATCGTATTGGCTGTAAATAAACTGGCGGCTTCTCCCTTGTGGAGAAGACAAAGCCGATAGCAACAAAGCCTTGACTTTATGGGCTGAATCCTCCACAGGTTTAGGAGAAATTCTTTTGACTGGCTTTGGGAAAACATAGGGGCGATCTTCTACAGGGGAATGGCTTGTAAAAAGTTTAGGATCTACTTTTAAAATTTCCTTTCCCTTCCAATAAAGCTGAATCTCTTTTTGCGCCAAGGTTTCGCCTAAAATGGCAATTTCCAACTCATAAGAGCGAAATAAACTCTCTAGCTCTTTAAAACAAGAGGGCTTGCAAATAAAAAGCATTCTCTCTTGACTTTCCGACAGTAAAATCTCTTCGGGTTGAAGATGGCTGTCCCGCAAAGGCGTTTTATCTAAATGCAAACTTAAGCCTAAACCCGCTTTGTCTGCCATTTCAAAACTGGAGCAGGTTAAACCCGCGGCTCCCATATCCTGACAGGCGAGAACCAAATTTTTTTCCATAGCCAGCAGACAAGCTGATAGGAGCTGTTTCCCAAAAAACGGATCTCCAATTTGAACAGTCGGTTTTGCGTAGCTCTGATCCGATTCAAAAGACTGACTGGCCATATCGGCCCCTAAAATTCCATCCCGGCCGGTCGCAGAGCCAACATAAACCACATAATTGCCCGCCCCTTTTGCCTGAGAGCTTATCACTTGAGAGCGAGAGTCTAAATAACCCAAAGCCATAGCATTAACTAAAATATTTCCATTATAGGCGGGGGAAAACTCTGTCTGCCCTGTGACAGTAGGGACACCTATGCAATTCCCATAATCCCCAATTCCCTGAACCACAGCCGACACACGGTGAGCCTGCTCTTTTTTAACTGACAATTCCGACTCTCTGGAAGTGTCGGCAAAGCACAAATAATCCGCCAAAGCAATGGGCCGGGCGTTCATGGCGAAAATGTCTCTTAAAATCCCTCCAACAGCGGTAGCCGCTCCATGATAAGGGGTAATATAAGACGGATGATTATGGCTTTCCATTTTAAAACAAATTTTTTCCCCTTGCCCTAAATCCACAACTCCTGCCTGCTCCCCCAAGCCTGAAATTTTTTTCTGAGTTGGAAATTGAAATTTTTTCAGATGTTTTTTAGAGCTTCTATAAGAGCAGTGCTCATTCCATAAAGCCAAAGCCAGCACAATCTCCAAAACGCTTGGCTCCCTTCCTAAAAGAGACTTAAGCCTTTTATGATCCCCAGCAGAAAGCTGGTATTTGTTTCGTTTCAATGTTGTCATGTTTTGATGAAAGCTTATTCAGCTTTTGAATAAAACTCAACATAATTTTACAAAAGGATATATTAACCTTATTTGAGTTTTTCTCTGACATTTAGAGATTCCCGTTTGCGCGGGAAAGACAGAATACAAGAGTTTTAGTCATTTCTTATATTTTTGAGGGAGACGGGCTAAAGAAAAAGCGCGCAAAAAATAAACCCCTCCTAAAACTGTTAAGCCGGCCAGCAGTAAAAACATATAATGAAGCTTAACTGGACCGGGTATTAAGACAGAATCT
Organism: Oligoflexia bacterium; assembly: GCA_026914095.1. Taxonomy (GTDB): domain Bacteria; phylum Bdellovibrionota; class Bdellovibrionia; order Bdellovibrionales; family UBA1609; genus JACOND01. The sequence continues at coordinate 2,152 of JAPPIY010000072.1, read as the reverse complement.
TGAGCCTGAAGAGGGGAATAATAAACCTGAACTGTTTTTCCAACAGGGAATTGATTGATAATTTTTTGAGCGGAAGTTTTTCTGTTGTATCCTATAGATTTATCTCCTTTATAGACAGTTGCGCCTTGATAATTTATGCCATTCACTTGATAGGTGTAAGAGACATTAGGTTGATAAGAATCTCTTATATGATTTGGATTCACATGATGAATCTGAGATTGGATGATAGTTCCTGTTGTGCTGGGCCAGTGTCTAGTTTGCAAAGCCGATTTATAATGAGAGCCTTTAAAGGTCCAAATGGAAATTACAAAACAACCGATAGCTATAAGAAGTAGATTAGAAGGTTTTTTCTTAGTCAAAACCGCCTCCTGGCTTTTCTATTTAATCTTTATCTTTAAAAGCGGAATTGTCAAATTTAAATTCAAGTATTTGAATTGACTCCATTAAAGCCGTTTGCAAATTCTATGAGCTTTTCCTGCTTAAAAGATCAATAGCTGTTTGATAAGGGGTTTAGGCTGTTCAAAAAGAGTTGAAAGGCTTTATTTTAAGTATAATGGGATAAAACCCTCAAATAAGCTGGATATAAAATATTATTTTCCTTGATTTTGAGCCATGAGCGGGGTTTAACAATAAACTGTGGCTTTCAATGATAAATGCGCTGTGGCTGGTGTGTGGAATCATCCCGCAGCCAGTTTTTTAACTTATCTGGCTTTATATGCCCTTCAGCATCGCGGGCAGGAGGGAGCGGGTATTGTTTCCCTGCATGAGGGAAAGCATTTATCCTGTAAAGATCAAGGTTTGGTTGGGCAAATTTTTACAAAGGAAAAATTAGCTCAATTAAAAGGCTCTTCCGCCATTGGCCATACCCGATACTCTACAACGGGTTTAGATGAGTTAAAAAATATTCAGCCTTTTACAAAAGAGTTGAATTTAGGGCCTCTCTCTGTGGCTCATAATGGAAACATTGTCAATTACTCTTTGTTAAAAGAGAAGTTTTTAAAAGAGAGCCGAGTTTTTACAGAAGGGGACAGTGATACGGAATGTTTGTTCCCTTTAATGGCTGACTGTGAGGAAAAAGAGCTGGGGCAAAGGCTTTTAAAAGCCTGCTCTCAATTGGAGGGGGCTTATAGTTTTGTCATTTTAACTAAAGATTCTTTTATCGCTGTCCGAGACCCCATGGGCTTTCGCCCGCTTGTTTTAGGAAAAAAAGAAGAGGCTTATGTTGTGGCTTCTGAGACCTGCGCTTTTGATCTCATTGGAGCAAAATATATAAGGGAAATTTCAGCTGGTGAAATTTTGATTATCAACAAACAAGGCATGAAGTCTTTGTTTTTGCCAAAGGCTCAAAAAAAAGCGCGGTGTATTTTTGAATATGTTTATTTCTCAAGGCCTGACAGTTTTGTTTTCAGTCAAAATGTTTATGAAAGAAGAAAAAAAATGGGAGAGTATTTAGCTAAAGAGCATCCCATTTCAGCCGACATGGTGATACCTGTTCCTGACAGCGGCATTCCCGCGGCGATTGCCTATGCTCAACATACAGGCTTGCCTTATGAGATGGGAATCGTCAGAAATCATTATATAGGCCGAACTTTTATTCAGCCTTCGCCCTTGATTAGGAATTTTAAAGTGAAAATAAAATTAAACCCTCAAACCATTGTAAAGGGAAAGCGGGTGGTTGCTATAGATGATTCTATAGTGAGAGGCACAACTTCTAAAGCCTTGGTGGAGATTTTGCGATCCGCGGGAGCTAAGGAGGTGCATTTAAGAGTTTCCTCTCCTCCTATCAAAGGCCCTTGTTATTATGGAGTGGACACCCCTCAAAAGAAACAGCTTATTTCCGGCGAGGGTCATGATGTGGAAAAGGTAAGGCAGTTTATAGGGGCGGATTCTCTGGCTTATCTCTCTTATGAGAGTTTGTTGAAAGCCGGGGGATCCCGTGAGTTTTGCTCGGCCTGTTTTGATGAAAAATACCCCACCGCTGTTTATAATTCCCTTTAATTTTAAAAAAACTCTTTTCTTTTGGTTACAGTTTAGCTACACTTAAAAAAGTGAAGGCTTTTAGCTTAATAGAACTTCTTCTTGTTATAGCCCTTTTGGGTGACCTGCCATGCACTTTTAGTGCCAATGTTAAAGTTACATTTTAATCTCATTT
>JAPPIY010000270.1:2500-12921 GCA_026914095.1 Oligoflexia bacterium | reverse complement strand
GGGGTAGACTTAAGGCTTATCAAACTAACAAAAGGAGTTTAAATGAACAAGCTAATGTATTTATTTCTAATTATTTCTTCTATATCCGTTAAAGCTCAAGACGGTGCTATAGAGGTTTTACCCGAAAATTCATATTGGCTAACTTGTAAAGCCCTTTATGAATATAAAAGCATAGGATTGAAGTGCAAGGAGCAAGGGGAAGGTTGTTTGCTTCCTATCGGGTTATTTGGGAGCAAATTTTCAGGAGACGGAATTGTACGTAATGAGCTAAACACTTTCTTAGCAGAGGTTGCCAATAATTGCAGTGATGGACAGATGGATACAGTTGAATGCGCGTTGAAGATAACGGATGAATGGTTACGAAGACGGGTTTGTCATAGGTTCAAAGAAAGAATATGGGGAGAAAGAAAGTAGATGGACAGATGGATGAAGAAGTAGACAGTTACCCAGAGAAATTTAGAAGCAATAATTAGAAAGATAATTCTCGTCAAACTGGGAGGAGCTATGAACAGTTATTTGGAAGATAACATGAAAGGGGGGGAGGTTTCTATGCTCTCCTCCCTTTCCGTAATAGAGCGCATAAAGAATAAAAGATGCGGCTTAGAAGGCAAGATACTATTAAATCTGATGGCAATAATGCTAAGTTTAATTTTCTTTAATGGGTGTAGTGATAAGCCTCTTTTTACTACTAAGTCAGAATGTGATTATTATGAACAATTAGAGAGTAAAAAAACAACGGGAGTTGCTATCAAAGATAACAAAGCTATTAGTGATTTGCAGGTAAAAATTATTGGCTGTGGTTTTAACAAATCTTGTATAGATTCAGCAAAAGAGGAGTTTAAAAACAAGCATAATTGCAAAACATAAACACTTTAAGTCTTGTTGATTTCTGCCAATTCTAAAGAGTCATCCCTGAAAAAATCAGAGAAAAAGCTCTCTCTATTCAAAAGCTTGCAAAAAAGAGGGAAAGTTGAGTTTGGCTTTGCCCACAATGCGTCCGCAGGACGCTTTGTCCTGGCTTCACCGGTTTGAAAAGCATTGTAAGCGTAAGTATCTGAAATAATTGAATAAAATTTTTTAAGTTCTGGGCTTGAACATACCACACTCCGGACGGATGTCTGATAAAAAATCAGGAAGAAAGAATTTTATACGGAATAAAACTTCTTTGACCAGCCAGACTGATAAACAAAACAGAGAGCAAAGCGGAAAAAGCTAAAGTTTGACCGACTTTCTGCCGATATAATTTATAAGCTGTGTTAATAATAAAGCCTTTAAATAGCAGTTTTAAAATAAGGAGCTAAAACTAAGAGCGGTCTTTACTGCCAAGCTTGACGATTTTAATATTCTTTAATAAAAAGGCTGTGGTATAAATAAAGAGGATAGAAAGTTATGGATTGGAGCTTATTCTTTCAAGCTATAATAGCTTTATCGGCTTTTGCTGGTGTAATTTTGTCTTGATTTTTATTCCGCCGTTATTCATTATTCAACTAATAAGAGGTAAGAAGAGTGAATTTTAAGACATTTTGTGTTTCGGTGGTGTTTTTAACGAATTGTTCTTTTTTAGGGAAAAAGGTTTCTGCTAAGAAAGAAGAAGGTTCCCGTTCTATAGCCTCTGCTTGTGCGGGGTCTAAGTTAGGGCCCGATCTAGGCTTTTTCCGTAAGATTCCAGTGGGGAAGTTTCGAATGGGGAGTTCTCTTAATGAGAGATTTAGACACAGAGACGAAAAACAAGTTCTTGTAGAGATAAGTCAGCCGTTTGAAATAATGGAGACGGAGGGACCCAAGAGCAGTGGTTTCGTGTGATGAAGAAAAATCCTTCTCATTTTAAAAGGCTAGGAGATTGTGCGAATCACAGGGTAAAAGATGAAGTGGCAATGTGTCCGAATCATCCGGGGGAAAATGTGAGTTGGAATATGACTCAGAAGTATATCAAACAGATTAATTCTTTATCTGGTTGCAGGAAGGGACAACGAACGGGCGCTTTAGGTATTTGTTATCGTTTGCCGACAGAGGCGGAGTGGGAGTGGGCTGTAAAAGGAGCAGGGATGGATATGATGCCTTATTTTTTTGGGCGAGATCCGAAAAGTTTAGATCTATATGCTGTATATTGGTGGAGCTCAAAAAGAGGAAAGACGAAAAGGACATATGCAGTGAAAGTAGGCAGAAGCCCTAATCCTTGGGGATTGTATGATGTGTATGGGAATGTGTGGGAGTGGGTTCAAGATGTTTATAGATACAGATTGCCAGGGAAGAAAAACGGGAATTATATACATGACTGCACTTGATTCCCTTTATTTTTTCGTTTTTTAAAAGGCTTTTTTCATTTCTTTTAATGTAACTTTATCGCTTTATTTTTTTTCTGAATAAACGGTCTGAAACCCTTTATATCTCCTTAGTTTGAAGTTTTTTTGTGCAGTCATGTATATAATTCCCAGAAAAACCCCTTGGTTACCACCGGATCTGACCGTTATGTTTTTCGTGGCGGTAGTTGGAATGACCCCGGGTTTTACCTGCGTTCGGCTGAGCGCCGAAGCACACCCCCAAACTACAAGAACAATGAAATCGGGTTCCGCCTTGTGAGGACCTGTCAAAACCTCCACTAAAAAAAGAAGTCTAGTGGACTTCTTTTTTAAAATTCAATCTTTAAAACACAAATTTCGAAAATTAAAAAAACTTTTTCTCTGATTTTTTCAGAGACGATTAATTAAAATTGTCCTTCCTTTTGTTAAAGGCTGTTTGTGGCCTGCTAGAAGCTTTTAATTTGTAAGTTTAACTCTTTGTTTCATAGGCTGAGATTGTAGCGGTTTAACAAGCTGTCAAATTGAGAGGACATCATAAAGTTGTATATTTGAAAACGGTAATAGCGTAGCGGATCGGAAGAATCTTCAGATAAAAGCCCGGGATGACAGAAAAAAATATCTTGTTTTGAGGGTTTCATTTGAAAGTAATAATCAAAATATTTATCTGGATCCCAACAATAAGGGTGAAAGCCAAAAAGCCTTGAGTTAAAAGAAATCCCCTCTTTCTTTAATAGAGTTATCAGCTTTTTAGAGGGGAAGGAAGCCAGGCGGTTAGACAGCCAAAAAATACTGTTTTTTAGTAAGGGTAATTTTCCCGTGTGAAAAACACGAATATAGATGTTATTTTTTTTAAAATGAAATTCTTTAGCAATATCTATTAAAGCCTCTCTGACTATAGGGAGATGGTGGCAAAACTCATGGCCATCTATATAATTAGGCAAAACTCCCAAATTTTTTGAAAACATTTCCATTTGCGCTCGGATTTCCTGAATTATGTCTTGTTTTTTCAAGTTTCCCAAATAAGCTTTTTTTATCAAAGCTCTTAAAGAGCTGGCAGTGGAATAAATAGGTTTAGGCTCCGTCAAACTGAGATGCAGGCCCAGCTCTATATTTCTAAAAAAGGGTTTTAAGGAGCTTGCTTTTTTTTTCCAACAATCTGTTGTTGTCAAACAGCTTACAGAGTTTATTTTCTTTTTTTGGATCAAATTTAAAATCCCTGTTGAAACCGATGGGTTTAAACCATAATCATCAGCGCACAGCCTCATTTTCCACCTCTCTTAAAATTAAATCAGCCCCTTGTTGAGCCCCATTGATATATTTGTATTCTATTAAATGTTTCTTAAAAGAGTCATAATTTTTAATCATTTCATGGACAGATTCTTTTAATTTTTCCCAAGAGGATATAAGGCCTAAGTTGTTATTCTGTATCCAATCGGCGTTTATTCTTTGCTCCAAATGCCCTTCAAGGGGTATGACAATCATGGGTTTTGCCATGGCTAAGGCTTCAGAAATAGAGCTAAGCCCTCCATTGACAACAGCTATTGTGGCTTGTTTCATTAAAGGGCTTGTATTAAAGACCCTGTCATGTTTTTTAATTTTTCCTAAAGTTATGATTTGATCTCCTATAACAGAAATATCATAATCTGTTTTGTCATGTTTTAAGGATAGACTGGCATTTAGAGGCGCGCCGCTGGGAATGATCAAAACATGATGTCTTTTCGGGAGAATGTGAGGGCGAGCTGTTAAAAATTCCTTTCTGACCATTAAAGCGGTGTGTTGGAATTTTCCTGTATTTTTATAAGGTTCAAAAAAAGGGCTGATAACTAAATCCGGCGCTATTCTATTATAAATGTAATCCGCCATCTCTAGGAGCCAGCTGGTCAGATAAAATCTTTTTTTTATCTGGCGGGCTGATTCTATAACCCTGTCGGCATTGTTGATGGAAATCAGCTTGGGACGGTTTTTTAAAAAAACTGCTGAAAAATTAGAGTCAGCTACAATCAGATTATAAACTTGTGATTGAAGTATCTTTCTTAGATCTTGCCGGCTTTTATATATAGCTTTAAAATTTGAAAACAGCTTTCCTATTGTTCTGAAGGCGTCTATTTTTCCCTTTTTCAAACCGTATTCCAGAGGAAGACTTTGAAATATATTTTGTATTCGGGAAACCTGTTTAAAATACTTAACACTGTTTCCATAGCCAAAAATGTCTATTTGATGTTTTTGATCTATACACTGGATAAGGCTGTGGATTCGGGTGGAGTTTCCCAAGCCATAGCCATTCACAAGAAACAAAATTTTCTTCATAATGTTTTAACTGAGTAAATAGAAAAACCAGAGAAAAAACTGGCAGGCTCTATTTTTTCCAGTGTGAAGTTATTTTTAATTAAAAAGCGGTTTATCTTTTTTAAAGTTAAGGGAGATAGGGAGCTTCCTTTTAAAAAATAAAGAAGGCTGTAAGCCCAAGCCCCAGCAGAAGAGAGAGGAAGAAGGAGGACAATCCTCCCTTGAGGTTTTAAAAATTTTTTTAAATACAGTAAAAACTTTTTGGGTTTGTTTAAAAATTCCAAAACACCCAAACATAAGATCAAGTCGTATTTGCCGGTGATATTAAGCTCCTCCACATCAGAAATGATTTTTTCTATTCTTGAGTCATGGGCTAAAGACATTATTTCAGCGCTGAAATCAACACAAACTGCTTTTTTTGCCCCCATTTGTAAAAGAATTTCTGAATATTCACAGGAGCCGGCGCCTAAATCCAAACAATCGTCTTTGTTCAAGCGCTGAACCAGTTGGCTAAAGAGCTTTTTCTCTCTGTTTCTGAAAAATTTCCAAAGCCAATTGGACTCTGAAGAATAGGGCTTTTTTAAGCTGTCAAAATGTTTCTTAATTTTAGATTTTGAATTTAACATTGAAGTTTTATAAAGCGCTTGGATTAATTATATCTGAGATTCCTTGAAAGCCTTTATTTACAATAATTTTAGATTAAAATTAAGGTTTCACCCTTTGTCAATCCTTATAAACTGAAATCAATAATTAAGAGCTTTTTAGGATTAACAAAGGAGCAAGCTCAATTTTAGCCGCTATGAAAATTTTATATGAGAAGGCAGGTGATAAATAAAAGCTCCAAAACTTAATCTGGGATGGCGATAGATTTTAGCTTTTGGACCAAAAATAGACAGCAGTTTATCGGCTGAGCGGTAGCGGGGAGTCCAAACTTTATAATTCACACGAGAATAGAGAGCATGCAGGAATTGAGAAAAGGAATGTCTTTTTTCAGAAAAGCTGTGCAGATACCAGTTTTCTTTATAGTTTTCAGCAATTGTGTTTATTTTTTCTGTGGGAATCCAATCCAATAAACCCAATGAAACAACAATGTTTGCAGGATAATTATTTTGCGCGCAATCCTCACAGGATAAGGAAATTTGCTTTCGGTCTTTAAAATTTTGAGCTTTTTTTTGAAAAGTTTCAATAGCTATTTTGGAAAAATCCACTCCTTTGTAGCTTTTCATATTTAATAGTTTCATGCAGTCCCATAGCAAACCGCTCCCGCAACCTAGCTCTAACAAGCTTTTTCCTTCGGCTATTTGGGACAATAGAGCAACAGCCAGCTGTAGACGAAACTTCACAGAGGAATTGACATCAAAATATTTTAAAGTTTTTTTATATTTGCTTTTTTCCCAAGAGGAGATCTTTTGATTCCAAAATTCTTTTTTTGTCAGCATATATCGCTCCTGTTTATACTTACACAGATCCTGTTTGAAAAATTTATCCCGACTTGCTTAGTTTTTCTCTGAAAGGCTAGAACTTGTCTCATAAATGCTGTAATAATATAATAGAAAAAGCCAGTTGGCTATAGCTCAAAACTTTTCAATATAAAAACTAAGCTCTAAACTCACTGAAGTCCCGTTTTTACTTATTTTATCTTGTTTTGTAGATTTTTTCTCTATTTTTTTGCCTTGTATCTTATAAAATAGTTTCAAGGCTTTTATGGAAAATCAAATATATTCCTGTTTGAATTTTAAGCTTTTCCTGAAGATTCCCGCCCCCGCTTTCGCGAGGGCATGCTTTCGCGGGAATGACTGTCATACTGAATTTTAGAGGGTTTAAACTCTGTATTAAACTTTTCCATAAACTCATAACTGCTTAAAATTATTGATTTTTTCATATTACCTTCTATTCACAGCCTCACTACAATACGATAATTTGCGTTAGTTATATATCTAATTTTCAAAAGCTCAAACTAGAGGAGTATAACTTAATTCAATTCCCAGACTACAGATTCTTAATTTTGTTCTCGGCGAGTGTGTTTTTCCGTCCATGTCAGCTCTATTCTTTCAATATCACTTTTTTTACATCCCTTCAACGGTATTTGAAGCTTTAAAGGGGCTAAAAGCATCTTTGCTTGTTTTTTTGGATACATTGCTTCATGGTTGTGGTTTCCTATATCAGGCAAAGTCCAGTGAAAAGATTTCTTGTTGCAGTCTAAATACATCTGAATGTCGGACCACAACAAAGAGCCATTTACATTTGAAGTTGGCTTGGCTATACCTAAAGAAACTCCAAAAAATTGAATATTCAAAAAAGATTTGGTTTTTTGGGAAAAACTTAATTTTAAGCCGGCTCTTTGCAAATGCCCTGGTAAAACCCGGCAGTAAAAAAGCCCTTTTTCGTTTTTAAATTTGTGTGTTTGATCACATTTTTTAAGCCATTCCGGCTCTTCCCAATAATAAGGCTGCCCTATATTGTGAAAAGCTGTGGGAAACAAAGAATTTTCTGTTGTATTATAAGGAATCAGCCAAAGCTGGTCATAAAGCTCTGGCTCTTGTATAACTATTTTGTCTTCTTTTATTTCCTGTCTTAAAATAGGAGCCAGCAGAGAAGGCTGTGACAGATGGTTTTTCCAATCTGTCTTTGTCCATCTCATAAATTTTTGCAGGTGTTGAATGATAAAGTAACCTTGAGCTTTGTTTTTTGCAAGCGCTTTTTCTTGTCCCCGATAATTCTGTTTTAAGCTGGTATTTTGTTTATTATGTAAAAGTGGTGGAAGAGGGAGGGTAGTAGGCTTATTTAATTTTTCTACAGTCATAGCATAGTCAGCCAGAAGACTTCTGTCTGGATGCATTCCTATGTTAAAGATTCTTTTCATAGCTGTTTTGGGAGTCCATCCTGTTTCCAGATAAATTCTTTTCATCAGGGGATAAAACTCTTTATATGATTGCGGTGTGATTGAAAAGGATTTTTCGATAGTAAATGATTTTTGATAGTTTTTTGGAAAAAGATATAACGCTCCTTGAGCTGACACAAAAAGACAAAGCCCAAGTAAAACAGACTTATAGAGGGTTTCTCTGCGCCATCGGAGACTTGTAATAACTATTAGAAAAAAGACAAAAAAATAAAGCAGATTTATTTTCTTAAGTGAAATAGAAAACAAGCTCAAAGGATTTAAAAAAGAGCCTATAAACTTATATTTGGAGGCCAAAATACAAATAATGGTGAATAAAGTGTAGATCAGAAGAAAGTTTATTTTTTTATTTGAATTGTTCGGCAAGAGGTCATCCAGCCATTTAGAAATTAGAATGATAGAAAAAACAGGAATGAAGAACAGATACCAAAGATGTCTGGCTATAAAAAACGCCGTTAAAACAGGGATTGCTGTCATAATAAGCAAATTCTTAGTAGAAGGCTTTAAAAGGGGCTTTTTTGTTTTATGTTTTCTCCAGAAAGTTATAGCCAGGCAGAAACTAAAGAAGGGAATAAAAGGAACAGTCATTTGTTTTATATTTCTAAACCATTCTTCAGAAAAAATATTTCTTAGCACCCAGTTAATATGTTCATCGTAATATCTTCCCGAGGTTTCAAAAAAATGAAAATACTTTAATACATTGTAAATTAACAAGGGGCTTAAAGCTAAAAATAAAAATAACAAAAGGGTTTTGGTCTTCTTTCTTTCTGATTTATCTATTATATAGACTAACAGAACTGTTAAAATATGAAGAGCGACCAGCAGATGCGCTTGTATTCCCAAGGCGATAACTAAGCCTGTTAAATACAAATAGAGGCTGTTTTTTTTCTCCCTCCAATAATAAAGCCCTGTTAAAGCTAGAACATGAAACATGATAGCAAATTCTGGATTCAGCAGGACGCTATAATTCGTCGTTTTTATATTCAAAATAAAAGTGACTAAGAAAATCAAAAGAGATTCTTTATGAGAGATAATTTTTGAGATAAAGGAAAAAGCCACAGTATAAGTTAAGGCAAACCATATTATGGTCCATAAGGCCACTTGGCTGTAAGTGTTTTCTCCCATTAGAAAAGCTGGAAAAAGCAAAAAATAAAAGAAAGGCCCAGGAAGGTTATTTCCTCCAGACATTTCTGGCCCTGGCCAGTAAAACTGGCCGTTAAGCCAGCCTTCCGCTCTTGAAATATCTCTTTCTGAAAAAACAGACCAATAAAAGGAACAGCCGATATAGAAAACAACAAGCGCTAGAACAAAAAAGGCCAAAACTGGAAGCGCTTGAGAGGCAAAGTTCAACAGCGACTTTCGATTCTTCTCTTCAAGATTCATCATGTGGCAAAAGTTAGGTAGTTTAAAAAAAATAATAACAAATGTGGATTATTCTGTCCAGATTGGTTTCTGTGTCAAATTGTGTAGAATTTATAGTACTTGTATAAAATTTATAGGCGCTTATCTCATGTCTTACAAAGCCGCTAAAGTCTTTGTAATTAAAAATTATCACAGCTGATTTGCGATTTAATTTTTTAGCTTTTAATTGAATTTTAGTCTCTATATTTATGTCACTAGATGAAGATAGGTTTTGGTTGAATATTTTAAACTTCTATATTCATCCTGAGTTCGCCCTTTCAAATGTCTAGGGTCTTTTAATTATTTGATTTTATTATATTTTTTTATGTCGAGAAGTATTTTAAGACATACTACAAAAAAGTAAAAATCTTGTATTTACAGCGTTTTTATTCTGGACTAAAGGGCAAAAGGGCAAACTCAGGTTTAAAATGAAATTCTTTAGCGATGTCTAAGGCCTCTCTTATTACAGGGAGATGGTGGCAAAACTCCCAAACTGTTTGAAAACATTTCCATTTACGCTCGGATTTCTTGAGTTATGTCTTGTTTTTTCAAGTTTCCAAAATAAGCTTTTTTTATCAAAGCCCTTAAAGAGCTAGGTGGAGTAGATAGGTTTAGGTTCTGTCAAACTGAGATGCAAGCCTGCTTCTATAGTCTTCAAAAAGGGTTTTAAGCCGCTCACTTTTTTTTCCAACAATCTGTTGTTGTCAAACAGCTTACAGAGTTTATTTTCTTTTTTTGTTAGCATCACTTAATCCAGCTCCCAGACAATAACTTCTTTTTTTTGTCCATGTCGCAAATGTTTTTCTATAAATGCCAGTTTTATTCTTTTTATTTCATCTTTTTTACATCCTTTCAATGATATACGAAGTTTCAGGGGGCTTAGAAGTGTCTTTCCTTGTTTTTCTATATATTTACCATATGTATGATTTCCTATATTGGGCAAGAATTTATGAAAAGATTTTTTGTTACAGTCTAAATGTATTTGTATGTCAGACCATAATGAAAAGCCGTCTAAATTTGTATCTGGGTCAAGCGCACCTAAAAGCAGTCCACTAAACTGGATATTTAGAATGGATGAAAAGTTAGCCCCCTTGTGAAAATTCTCAGAAAAACTAATACGTACTCCAGCTTTTTGCAAATGCCCAGGTAAAACCTTACAGTAAAAAAATTTCTTTTCATTTTGAAATTTCTGTGTTTGATCACATTTTTTAAGCCATTCCGGCTCCTCCCAATAGTAAGGCTGTCCTATGTTGTGAAAAGCTGAAGGGAATAAAGAGCTTTCTGTTGTATTATAAGGAATTAACCAAAGCTGATCATAAAGCTCTGGCTCTTGTAGCGCTATTTTGTCTTCTTTTATTTCCTGTTTTAAAACAGGCGCCAGCAGAAAAGACTCGGACAGATAGCTCTTCCAATCTGTCTTTGTCCATCCTATAAATTTTTGCAGATGTTGAATGATAAAATAACCTTGAGCTTTTTTTGTCCTGAGGTCATTCTGTTTTAAATTATTATTTTGTTTGTTATGTAAAAAGTAGGGG
>JAPPIY010000270.1:0-2490 GCA_026914095.1 Oligoflexia bacterium | reverse complement strand
CCCCACCACCCCCCCCACCCCCCCCCCCCTACCCCCCCCCCCCCCCCCCCCACCACAACCACCACCCCCCCCCCCCCCCACCCCCCCCCCCCCCCCCCAGGCTTATTTAATTTTTTTACAGTCATAGAATAATCAGTCAGCAGGCTTCTTTCTGGCTCGAGTCCTATATTAAGGATTTTCTTCATAGCCGTTTTAGGGAGCCATCCTGTTTCTAAGTAAATTCTTTTCATCAAGGGATAAAGCTTTTTATATGTTGGCCATGTCAATGAGAATGTTTGTTGTTTGACAGTCCTTTGATTTCTGGGAAAAACTTTTAGCGTGCCAATTTGAGCTGACACAAAAAGACAAAGTCCAAGTAATGCGGATTTATGGAGGATTTCTTTGTGCCATTGAAGGTTTATAATAACTGTTATAAGAAAAGCAAGGAAAAAAATATACAAAATAGATTTGGGTTCTCTAAAAGAAATCCATTTTATCAAAAGTAAATTAATAGCAAATAAAACAATACCAACGAGAAACAATATTCTCTTGTCTGCTTTATCAGGCATGAGATTATCCAGCCACTTAGAAATAAGAATGATAGAAAAAACAGGAATGAATAGTATATACCAGGGAGTTCTAGCTATAAAAAACGCTATTGAAAAGGGAACAAGTATAATAATAAATAGATTCTGAGTAAATGTCTTTATAGATCGTTTTTTATTTTGCGCTAAATTTAGAGAAAAGCAAAAACTAAAGAGAATAATAAAAGGAATAAAAGTTTGTTTTATGTTTCTAAACCACTTTTCAGAGAAAATATCTTTTAGTACATTGTTAATATGGGTATCATAATAACTTCTAGGTGTTTCAAAAACATGAAAGTACTTTAAAACACTATAAATCAAAACAGGACTCAAAGCTAAAAGTAAAAATAACAAAAGGGCTTTTATCTTCTTTCTTTCTGACTTGTCTATTATATAAAATAACAGAACTGTTATGATATGCAGAGCAACCAGCAGATGTATTTGTATTCCTAAAGCGATAACCAAGCCTGTTAAATACAAATAAAAGCTGTTTTTTCTCTCTCTCCAATAATAAAGTCCTATCAAAGCTAGAACATGAAACATGACAGCAAACTCTGGATTTAGATGGTCACTATGAATATTTATATTTAAAATAAAAACGATTAAAAAAATTAAAAGAGATTCTTTATGAGAGATAATTTTTGAGATAAAGGAAAAAGCGACGGTATAGGTTAAAGCGAACCATATTGTGGTCCATAATGCCGCTTGACTATAAATGTCGTCTCCCATTAGGAAAGCAGGGAAAAGCAGGAAATAAAAGAAAGGCCCTGGGAGATTGTTTCCTCCCGACATTTCCGGCCCCGGCCAATAAAACTGGCCGTTAAGCCAGTCGCTCGCTCGTGAAATATCTCTTTCTGAAAAAACAGACCAGGAAAAAGAACAGCCTATATAGAAAACACAAACCGCCAAAACAAAAAAGGCCAGGACTGGAAGCGCTTGAGAGGCAAAGTTCAACAGCGACTTTCGATTCTTTTCTTCAAGATTCAAGAGTTTTTTAAGATTCATCATAATATTTATATCATCAAATGAAGATAGGTTTTAGTTTAATATTTTAAGCTTCTATATTCATAATTAAAGGGCAGTGATCGGAGCCAAGCTGTTTGTCTAAAATTTCTATTGATTTTATCTTAGCCAGCAGTTTTTCGGTGATGCAGATATGATCAATTCTCCAGCCTTTATTGTTAGCTCTTGCCTTTTCTCTTAAAGACCACCAAGTGTAAGCCTCGGTTTTGTTGGGATAAAAATGACGATACACATCTACAAAGCCTTTTTTTAAAAACTCTTCAAACCACTGTCTTTCTTCAGGCAAAAAACCGCTGGTGTTTTGTAAGGTTTTTGGAGAATGAACATCAAACTCTTTATAGGCGATATTGTAGTCCCCGACAACAATCAGCTCCTTTTGTTTTTTATATTTAAGCTCTTCTAAAAAGGCGGGCAGTTTTTTTAAAAACTCTTGTTTGAAAAGATGTCTTTGTAAAGTTAAAGCGCCATTAGGGAAGTAAATATTTAGCAGGATAAAATGTTTGTGTTCAAAAATAACAATTCGTCCCTCCCAATCAAATTTTTTAATGCCCATTCCATAAGATATATTAAGAGCCGGCTTTTTGCTGAAAATCACTGTTCCTGAATAACCTTTTTTTTTGCCGCAGATAGACCAGTGTTCGTAAGGATAAATATTTTTTTGATTTTCTTGCAATTGATCGGGATGGGCTTTGGTTTCTTGGAGACATAAGAGATCGGGGCTGTATTTGCTCATAAAGTTAAAAAGCCCTTTGTCAAAGGAAGCGCGAAAACCATTGATATTCCAAGTAGCTATTAACATTCTTAAACTAATAAGGGACTTTAAGCGCTATGACAAGTGTTCTTTTTCAAGCATCTGTAAAAAAGCAAGAAAAAAATAATAATTCTGCTAAAGCAGTGATTCTGC
>JAPPIY010000126.1 GCA_026914095.1 Oligoflexia bacterium | reverse complement strand
TAAATGAGATTAAAATGTAACTTTAACATTGGCACTAAAAGTGCATGGCAGGTCAGTCATTTCATCTACAGAAATATGAGCCAGACGATAAATGCCCCAACCTTCTTTAGTCCAGTGTCCTACTCTAATATGATAATGGTGATTGCCTCGTGCATATCCGCAGGATTCAGCTTGTTTGGCTGTAAAAAGCCCCCCTTGAGTAAAAGCTATTTGATTTAGCTGTATGCCTTCATATCAAAATACCTTAAATTTTAATGTAATTATACATTATTTATATATTATATCGTCAAAATACATTAAAAATTAAGGTATTTCTACAAAAATTAGGTGTTCTTTTGTCTCTTTTGGACTTACATAGGGAAAAATAGAAATTATGAAGCTAAGTCAAAATAGCTAAAAAATAGTGTTTTTAGAAAAAATAACCGAAAATCTTTGACTTATTTAAAAAAATCTACGAAAATTTTAATATGATACGAAAAAATCGGATTATAAATATCCCAGAAAACGAAAACAACTTTCTATTTGGTGTTAGAGGAAGTGGTAAAACAGACCTTTTAAAACAACTTTTCCCGCCATCACCTTCAACCCTTTATATCGATCTTTTAGACACATCTATTTATAAAGATTACCTCTCTAATACTGGACAGTTTTATGAAAGAGTCAATGCCTTTAGAAATGATGGCTTAGTTATTGTAGATGAGATTCAAAAAATTCCTCAACTTTTAGATGAGGTTCATCGTCTTATTGAATCTTCCAATCGCCGGTTTATTCTTACTGGTTCCAGTGCCCGTAAAATCAAAGCTACACAGGGAGTGAATCTCTTAGGCGGTCGAGCAGGCAGAAAGTTTCTTCATCCTTTTACTCCTGAAGAATTGGGGGAGGATTTTGATTTAAACGAGGCTTTGCAATACGGTTTACTTCCTATTGTGTGGTCTTCTACTAATAGAAGCAACAAATTAAAAGCCTATACTGAAACTTATCTTACAGAGGAAATTAAAGCTGAAGCTTTAGTAAGAAATCTTCCGGCCTTTGCTCGTTTTTTAGAAGTAGCTGGCTTATATCATGGGCAGATTGTAAACATGACTGCTGTCGCAAGAGATACTCAAGTTTCCAGACATTTTGTTTGCAATTTTTTTTCTATTTTAGAGGATACAATGCTAGGCTTTTTTTTACGACCTTATCATCCAAAACTTCGTGTAAAAGAACAAAAAAGTAACAAGTTTTATTTAATTGATCCAGGAATAGCACGAGCTTTAAAGAAAAATTTCGGTTCGGTTTCTGTTGAAGAAAAAGGGTTTCTTTTTGAAGGTTTAATAGCTCAACTTTTAAAAGCTTATAAAGATTATCGGGGTCTTTATGATGAAATTTACTATTGGTCTTCTACAGAAGCAAAGGAAATGGAGGTTGATTTTTTATTAAAAAGAGGAAAAGAGTTAATAGCTATAGAAGTTAAAGCCAAAACTGATGTTTCTTCTCGAGATTATAGAGGGTTAAAAGCTATTGGAGAATTACCAAATGTAAAGAGGCAAATTATCGTTTATATGGGGAAGTTTATAAGAAAAACAGAGCAAGGAATTGAGATATGGCCTTTTGATTTCTTTTGCAAAAATCTAAAAGAAGATTTTAAATCTCTTGTTGTTCCTTAGAAAAAAATTTAAAATAAAATTTTAATATCATATTTGGGATAGGCTTTCCCAACCAATTTTGACGGGAATTTGACGGGATGAATGAGTTAAAAGAGTTCGGAAGAGGTTTTAGGCGGTTATCAGCGGGAAAAAAAGGAGTGGTTTTACTGGTTTTCTTAATTTTTTTTACCTCTTGAAAGCCTTATCTGCTGTCCGCTTATCCCAACCATCTTCTTGTAATCTATTGAAATTACTAAGGCTTAATTCTCAAAAAATGGTTTTGACGGGATTTTGTATAAGTCTATTTCAAAAGGACTTTTGTCAGCCGTAAAATTTATTGTCTGCAAGTTTAAAATTTATTTCCAACAAATTTTATTCATTAGGTTGTTAAACAATATAGCAGATGTTTTTTCTCCTATATCTGAACTCAAAAGAGCGATAGTCTTCGCATACCTTTGAGTTATCCTCTGCTGAAAATGTCCAAGACTGTCTTGAACAGCAGAAAGGTTTTTTTTCCTACAAAGCTTGCCCTTGTGGAAATAAAGGCTGGAATATCCCCCAAAAAAAACTTTAAAACTTAAACAGAATTGGTATTAAGTTGTTGTTTCTAAATGCTTTTCTTTTTGGCGGGAAAAGAACATAAAATGAAAGGCTAAGAGACAAAAAAAGCCAGCTAGCGTGTAAATTAAAAATAAAGCATGATTTTTATTGAAAAGAAGAAAATCGCTAAAGGAGCTTTTTTCTAAAGGATAAATTGCATAAAGACTGCTCAGCATAAGGCCTAAAATGACAGCTAAGCTTTGATTCCAATATTTTTTTAACATTTTTTGGATCAATTTGGCGGTTGATAAAAAGCCTAGAAGCGCTCCTACAGTAAAGAGAGAAATCACAAAAAAATCTAAACTTTTTAAAGCGAACAAAGTTTGCTCGTATAAGCCTAAAACAAGTAAAAGGTAAGAGCCAGAAATTCCAGGGACAATTAATGCCATAGACACTAAAAAACCTGCTGGCAAGAATATCAGATTAGAAATTTCTTTTGGAATTGTAACAAGTTCAGAACCAAAAGCAAATATCGAAAAATTCAAAAGAGAAGAGCAAAATAAAAATAAAAAGAAAGAAAAACTTTTTTGCGCTTGCTGTAAGGTGGAAATCACACTTCCTAAAATTAAACCAAATATAATGGAATAAAATTCAAAGGAATACTGATTGATGAAATCCCCGGCCCAGCTGATAAAAAGCGCAAGAGCGATTATCATTCCAATTAGGAGGGGAGTTAAAAAAGGCCAATCCCATGAGTTTTTTAATATTGAAAGATTTTTTTTCAACTGAGTTTTTTTTAATGAAAAACAGAGGATAAGATTTTTTAAATGTTTAATCTTAAAACTGGAAATTTCTTGTATGAGTTTTTCGTAAATTCCCATGACAAAAGCTATTGTTCCTCCAGAAATCCCAGGCAGGACCATAGATACACCTAGAGCAAAGCCTTTTAAACTAGTGAGAAAAAATTTCGCCATATCTGTTCAATTCCTTATTAAAGCTCTTTTATGATTATTATTACATAGTAGATTTGTCTGTCATTTGTTTTTTTACGATAAGATTCAGTGAATTATCCTGGAGAGTGATAATTTTAATGGATTTTTGATTAAAAGTTTGATAAAAAGGGATTGATTTTGGCGGGGTAGCTCAGTTGGTTAGAGCAGTGGAATCATAATCCATGTGTCGGGGGTTCAAATCCCTCCCTCGCTACCACTACCATGTGTGTTTAGTATTATTTTCCTTTTTATAAAGATTGAAAACCATTACAAGCCTTTATTTAGCCGGCTCTGAAAAAGCCATAACATAATGAAAGGGTTTGCCTGCTTCTATATTTTAAGTGGAAAAATTTGCAAAAAGACTCAAAAACTTATAAAAAAACATTCAAAATTCAGCCCTATGTTTTGTTACAAAGCGGCTTTCGGTCTCTTTGAGCTTTTTTGAACGCTTTTTTATAGAGTCTTGAATGAAAAACTGCTTTTTAGAATCGGCTATTTAAAAGAATTTTATGAGAAATCAAGTAACAACCCCCTTAAAAAAAGCTTTTTAGGTTTAATTAAGCTATTTTGCTTTTCGCAAAGCTGAGAGATAATTTTGTATGGACTTAAAGTGATATATATGTAAAGTCATTTTACTATGCAATCGCCGCTTTTTAATGGAGTTTTGCTGATAAATAAAGATGCAGACTGCACCAGTCATCAAATGGTTCAGGAAGTTCGGAAAATTTTAAAGCAAAAATCTATAGGCCACGCCGGGACTTTAGATCCTATGGCTAGAGGTTTGCTTGTTGTTTTATGCGGCTCAGCCACAAAATTGAGTCCCTATTTTCTCAATCAGAATAAAAGGTATGATTTAAGCTTAAAGTTTGGTTTGCAGACAGATACTCTTGATTTTCAGGGGGAGACCCTGCATTCCGAGGATGTTTCTTTAAAAAAAGAGGATGTAAAGCGAGTTTTAGAGCAGGGGGCTTGTGATTTGGAAATTCCCGTGCCTCTATTTTCAGCGGTGAAGGTAAAAGGTCAAAAATTGTATTCTTATGCTTTTAAAGGGAAAAAGATTCAGCCTCCAATGAAAAAAATGTCTTTTTTTGATCTGGAAATCCATGAAATTCAAAAAGACAGCGCCTGCTTAAGCCTTTCTTGCTCTAAAGGCTCTTATATTCGCTCTTGGGTGAATTATTTAGGACAGAAAATGAAAACGGGAGCTTGTTTAACTGGCTTGAAAAGAGTTTCTTCCGGGGAGTTCAAATTGAAAAACAGCTTAACCGTTTCGCAATTAAAACAAAAAGTTTCTCAACAATTTCCAATGGATGAACAGGCTTTAAAGCAAAGGCTGGGGGAGAGTTTTTTATTTTCCAGCTCGGCTTTGACTCAATTTCCTCAAATAGAATTGACAGCTCGTAATGCTAAGCTATTAAAACAAGGGAGAATGCCTTTGTATGTGCTATCTCATGCTCAAAAAGAGCAGATTGCTGTTAATAAAGGGGGGCAGTCTCAGATTTTAAAAGCGGTTAAAGGGGAAAAATTATTGGCTTTATTAGAGCTTAGGCCTTTTGAAAAAATTAAAATTTTAAGAAACTTCCCACAACAGTCTCTTTAGCTTGCTTCTGTTTGAATTTTTAGGTCTGTAAACGAAATCAGTTTAAAGTAAAGATTTTCAATTCAAAGGCTTAAAAGCTCAGACAGGCTTTTTGCCACAGTGTGTTCAAATCCGAACTTGTTTTAAGCCTTTGAATTGAAAATTTTTAGTTGTATAAAATCTAGTGTTAATGTATTTATTTTTATTAGAATCATGAAAAATGTAATAGAGCCTTACAAAATAAAAACTCTGGAGCCTATTTATTGGACCACCAGAGAGCAGAGAAGACAGGCTTTAAAAAGAGCGCATCTTAATTTATTTTTCATACCTTCCAAAGATGTTGTCATTGATCTTTTAACAGATTCAGGAACCGGGGCTATGAGCGCTAAGCAGTGGAGCGCTCTTATGCAAGGGGATGAGTCTTATGCGGGGGCCAAAAGTTTTTTTATATTTGAAAAAGCTGTTCAGGAAATCACAGGGTTTGAATTTGTTGTCCCCACGCATCAGGGGCGATCGGCGGAAAGAATTTTACTGCATAATTTCAAGTCAAAAGGGGAGTATATTGTATCTAATATGCTGTTTGACACAACCAGAGCCAATTCAGAAGATTTTGGCTTTAAGGTTTTAGATCTGCCCTGTTCAGAGTTTTTTGCAGATACAGAATATCATCCTTTTAAGGGGAATATTGATTTGCAGGCTTTAGAAAAGGCTTTACGGGAAAAATCTGTGGCTTTGGTTGTTTTGACCGTCACAAATAATTCGGGTGGAGGCCAGCCGGTCTCTCTGCAAAATATTACAGCAGTGAAAAAGCTTTGTAAAAAATATTCTGTTCCTTTAGCGCTGGATGCCTGTCGCTTTGCGGAAAATGCCTGGTTTATCAAACAAAGGGAATCTGGTTTTAAGGAAAAAACTCCTTCCGAAATTGCTAAAATGATGTTTGAGCAAGTGGATATGTGTTTTGTGTCTGCAAAAAAAGACGGTTTGGCTAATATAGGCGGTTTTATTTGTGTGAGAGAAATTGCTTTAAGCGCAAATTGTAAAAATCGCTTGGTGTTGGCGGAAGGCTTTCCCACTTACGGCGGTTTGGCAGGACGGGATTTGGAAGCTATTGCTGTTGGCTTAAAGGAGGCTTTAGAAGAGTCTTATTTAGAGCACCGTATTAACTCTACCGCTTGTTTCCATCAACAGCTGGCTGATTCTGGCATCCCCTTGCTCAGTCCGGCAGGAGGACATGCGGTTTATATTGATGCCAAGAGATTTTTGCCACACCTTCCTGTTTCCGCTTATCCTGGTCAGGCTCTGGCTGTTGCTTTGTATGAGTATGCTGGCATTCGCGGCTGTGAGATTGGGTCGGTTATGTTTGGAAAAACTTTAGAGAGCGGCGAAAAAACTTACCACTCTAAGGAGCTGGTTCGCTTATGTCTTCCCCGAAGAGTTTATACGCAGTCTCATTTGCATTATACCGCGCAGTCTATTATTGATTTTTATAAAAAATCAGCGAATCAGTTGAGAGGAATTAAAATAACAAAAGAGGCGCCTTGTTTGAGGCATTTCACCTCTCATTTTGCATGGATTGAGTGATATGAAATATAAAAAGTTTTTAATTATTGGAGGGAGTCGGGGGATTGGACTTGAGATTTTAAATCATTTTAAAGGTGATAATGTCAGCCGGTCTAATGGCTATGATATTACAAGAGCGGATGTTCGCCAAAAAATCAGTCATATCAGTTTAGATTATGATGTTGTTGTGAACCATGCTTATACGGGAGATTTTAGCCAAATGGAAATGTTAAGGGAGCTGTGTTTTTTATGGCAGGAAAAACAAAAAGAGGGATACATTATTCATACAGGAAGCCTGTCAAGCTGTCGGTTCAATGATAGAAAAGATAGGAAGTGGTGGTATATGTCTGCCAATAAAATCAGCTCCGATCAATTTATTGAATATATCAGCCAGGCTTCCGCTTGGAGAGAGGATATTAAGTTTAGAATTACAAATATTCGCCCGGGGATGCTGGACACAGAAAAGGATAGAAGAAAACCTCACTTTAAATCAGGAATTAAGGGGCAGGCTTACTGTCAGTTAATAGAATACCTGTTAAACACTCCAGAAAATTTAATTGTTTCTGAAGTTACTATGGAGGCTCGGTGTCTTTAAAGAGCGCTCCAGATAATTTGGAGCTGTTTGGCCAGCAGATTTTTCATTGGCATTTAGAGTTAAGCAGTAAATGCGCTTTAAAATGCCCTCGTTGTCCTAGAACAGAACTGCCGGGGCGGTATAAAGTGACAGAGATGAGTTTGGATTTTGTTAAAAAGATTTTTGCTCCAGAGCGATTATTGTATGTCAAAAAAATACTGATGAACGGTGGGCAGGGAGATGCTATTTATTGCAGTGATTTTATAAGAATTATTAAGTATTTAAAATCAGCTAAAAGGGATTTACAGCTATGTATTATTACGAATGGAAGTTATAAGGAGAAGGAGTGGTGGCAAGAGACGGCTCAAGTTTTAAACAAAAATGATATCATAATATTTAGTATAGATGGCTGGGATCAAGAAAGCAACGAAAAGTATCGTGTGAACAGTCATTTTGAAAGTATTATGGAAGGGATAAAAACTTTGAGGCAATTTAATTCGGAAATTTATATTGTTTGGAGCGCCATTATTTTTAAATTTAATCAAGATAAAATAGATCATATTAAAGAATTAGCTAAGAGTATGGGAGTTGATAGCTTTAATGTGGTTCAAAGCCGCTTATTTGGCTCTATAAACCCAGACTATATTGATCCTAATTTAGGCTATGATCCTTTGGAGCCAGACAAAGATTTTATTGAATCTAGCAATACAAATCGGGGATTTTATATCAATTTTACAAAAAGGTTTGCTGGCGTTACAATTAACCCGACTATTTATAAATTTATAAAAGAATATGAGAAAGATTATGAGGACAGCTATATTAGCCCTCTCTGCAGAATTGGGGAAAGGGGATTGTATATTGATGCAGAGGGTATTCTTTATCCCTGCTCTTGGATTAGCCATCCTTTTAAGATTCAAGCTAGCAAAAGGCGAAACAAATCTATTGTTTGGGAAAAAAGCTTGTTTGTGGAGCATAAAGATTGTTTTGATTTGAAAAAACACTCTTTAGAGGATGTTATTCAGCATCCTTATTGGATAAAGTTACAATGTTCATGGTTAGACTCTAAGAAAGCTTTTGTGGAGTGTGAAAAACACTGCCATCAATCAGCTAGCAAAAGAAAAATAAATATATTAATGAAGAAAATTAACAATGCAAATCATAAAAAAACTCTTCAAGCCGTGAAAGATTATAGAAGGGAGATAGAAAGTTGATATAATACTGAGCTGTTTGAAAATGCAGATTTCAGCTAGATTCCCGCCCCCGCTTTCGCGAGGGCATGCTTTTGCGGGAATGACAAAGGCAACGGGAAATTTAAACAGGATTGCTATATATCACAGAAGAGATTGTGAAAAATATTAATATTTTCTCCAGTTTAAAGTGTTTTCATAAAGTTCTGGTAAAGTTTCTTTCCAATTTGTATTTCTGATTTGATCGAGTTTGTCCATAAAATAAATAAAGGTTTTTCTCTCTTTAGTGAGCTGGTCTTTGGAAAAAGGGGTTTTATACATATACTTTATATAGCGATCTAGTATTTGAGCAGCTTTGTTAATTTTTTTCTCCCAGCTGTAATTATGGCTGTTTCCATAATGAGCTTGCCAATCGCGCTGAGATATTTTTTCTTTGTAATTTTTAAAATGCTCTGCGATTTTCTCTTTAAAGTTGTCTGTTAAAATATTGATGTTTAAGTGAGAGGGTTTATGCACAGGATGAGGGCTTAATACGGGAAAAGAAAAAAGACCAATTGTTTTGTAATTCATTTTCATGATATATTCAATAAATAGAGGAAGGTGCCATATATTTAAAACACTGATTGACGGTGTAATGATTATTTTAAAAGGCTCTCCTATTGTATCAAAGTGGTCTAGATTTATTTTCACTTTTTCCCATTGGCTGGGATACCGAATGAGATCATTTACTTTTCCAAAACCATCCAAACTGATAGAAAAACTGACAGTTTTAAAATGCTTCCAAAGAGACCAGGCTTTTTTGGGTATTTCGGTAATATTGCTGTTGTATTCAATAGTTAATTTATGAGAAACCTTTTTTTCAATACACTTTTTCAAAAAATCATAGTGAGGTTTAATTAACAGGGGCTCCCCTCCAACGATAAAGATTTTTCTAAAAGTATGAATGTGCTTTTCAATTTGTGCCCAAAGCTGAGGGTCTTCACTCCAGTTGTAAATATTTTTTTCCGTTTTCCAAGCTCCGTTTGTTTTTTCTAATTTTATTGTATTTTCATGATCTGTAAAATAATTTTCTTGCCAGAGTTGATAGTAATCGTCATACCATTTATTGCTGTCTGTCGGTCCACACATCAAACATTTTAAATTGCATAGATTGCCAAAGCGAATGTCTAAATAAGAAATAGGAAAATCTTTAAAAGAGATACTGCCGTCTTTTTGTGTGAGTTGTTTTGTTTTCATGTAGTTGGGATAGTTTTCAGGCTCAATAACTTGAGCCAGTGTATTTCTTTCATAAAAATTGCGGGAGTTCATCCCTGTTTCAAACTCTCTTTTGCACCTTATGCATTCTTTGGACCATTTTCCTTTTAACATATTTTTTCGCACAGCTTTCATTCTGTCACTGTTTATTACACTGTCCCATTTGGCTTGAGAGATATGCAGGTTTTTTTTATTTTGATCCTTCAAAATACCTTGCTCTAAGCTGACATTGCTGTGACAGCAGATTCTGTAAACCCCGCTGTTTTTTATACTGATATGAGTCCATGGTAAAGGACACCATGAATTAGGGGCCTCCTTATTCCTAGCCATATTTTTGGTGTAATTATTCATTTTTATAACTGGTATAAAATGTTATTTTGGCTTCCCGGCGCATTTGTAAAACCATAATCTATACTGCATATTTGACTGCATTTTGCCCATCTTGGATTGGCAGTGTCATTTGTTTTGTTGCTCCAGCTTTCTACTAGATCATGGGCAAACCATTTATGATCTAAAATCTCTTTTAAAGAGTGATGCCTTAAACTGTTAAAATGTGTCTCATATTTTTCAGTAAGTTGATTAAATTGCTTTTTCCTTGAAGAACTGGAGCTATATGGGAATTCCCCTATCCAGCAACAGGGATAGACTCTCATAGAAAAATCAATGAATAGGAGTTTCCAGTTTTTATATTTGCAGTCAATAGGCGTTTTGCTTAAAAAATCACTGTAAGAGTTCTTATATTTGGTTTTTAGTATTTCATCAAATACATTAGCGCTTACAGCTGATTTAATTTCATATTGAGTTTTTTTCTTTCTATTATAAACTTGTTGTGAGTCTTTATCAGCTCCTGATCCAAGGTGTTGGGATAAAAAGCGCGTAGTATATTTCAGTTGGAATTCCGCAAACCCCAGCTTTTTAGCCAGCTCCCTCGCTGTTTCTAATTGATGACAGTTATGTTCAAAAACTAAAAAGTCCCACCGGGCTTTTCCTCCCGATGTAATATAGCTTTGAGCATTCTCCATAATTTTATCAAAGTTACTGTTGATACGGTAAATAGAATTGGTGTCTTTCAAGCCGTCTATAGAAAAGATAACCCTGCTATTCATCTGTTTGAATTTTTCTCCTAAATTTTTCCACCAATCAACGGTTCTCAAGCTGGCATTTGTAAATATTTCTAGCCGAATATTTTTATTTTCCGCTTTTTCTATTAAGTGATCAATGTATTTACTAGCGATTGGGTCTCCATAATTTCCATTTAATACAATTTCTTCTAAGCTGGGGCAGTTTTGCGCAAAAATGATGTCATAATCTTCTGGGCTAAGCTCCGTTAATGGAAGCGCAGGATTCAGCTTTCCATTTTCCACCCTACTGCATTGGGGACACATTAAGTTGCATTTGCTGGTTATATCTATCTGAAAAGCTTTTACTTCTGAAATATCTAAATATTTTTTCATATCTATAATAAAATGATGCTAAGTTTAAATGTATCATCTGCAGTTTGATCTGACAACTGTTAAGAAAAACAGACAAAGAAATATTGTCTTTTATATTGTTAAAAGAGATAAAAACTGTTATAAGGGCAGAGTGAGGGTTTTAAATGTCAGTTTATATTGTTTCAGCGAAAAGAACTCCTATTGGCAGGTTTAAAGGGGCTTTATCCAGTTTGTCGGCCACCGAGTTGGGCTCTGTTGCTGTAAAAGCTCTATTAAAAGAGCAGGAAATTGACTCCAAGCAGATAGATGAATGTATTGTGGGACAGGTTTTAACGGCTGGCTCCGGTCAAGCTCCCGCCAGACAGACCGCTTTGGGAGCTGGTTTGGACTCTTCAACAGCCTGTGTCACAGTCAATAAAGTCTGTGGCTCTGGTTTAAAGGCCGTTCAAATGGCTTGTGATTCCATTCAATTGGGGCGTTCTCATCTGGTAATAGCTGGGGGTCAGGAAAATATGAGTCAGGCTCCGCACCTTTTGCCTAAGGCTCGTTTTGGCGCTCCCCATCTTGGAGATTGGCCTCTCATAGACAGCCTCTTAACAGATGGTTTAATTAACCCTTATGATAAAAAGCACATGGGATCTATTGGGGAAATATGCGCTCAAAAATACAATTTCAGCAAAGAGGAGCAGGATGCTTTTGCCAAAACCAGTTTTGAAAAAACTTTAAGAGCGCAAGAGAAAAATTGGTTTAAAGAGGAAATCGCTCCCGTTCTTTTAGAATCAAAGAGAGGAGAGCCAATAAAAATTGATAGAGATGAGCAACCTTCTCAAAAAGATTATGAGCGGATTGACAGGGCCAGGCCTATTTTTGAAAAAGAGGGGACTATAAGCGCGGGCAATGCCAGTAAAATCAATGATGGAGCGGCTTTTTTGCTTTTAGCCAGTGAAAAGGCAGTTAAGGAGCATAATTTAGAGCCGATGGCTTGTATCTTAGGGCAAAACGCTTTTGCGCAGGACCCTCATTGGTTCACAACAGCTCCTATTCACTCTATTCATAAACTCATTCAACAAAGCCAGCTGAAGTTAGAGGAAATGGATCTGTTTGAAGTGAATGAGGCTTTTAGCGCGGTGGCTTTAGCCATAGCCAAAGAGGTTCCTATTTCTCAAGAAAAACTCAATATTCATGGTGGAGCGGTGGCTTTGGGGCATCCTATTGGAGCCAGCGGCGCTAGAATTTTAACTACATTGATTCATGCTTTAAAAACACATCAAAAAAGGAAAGGGATTGCCTCTATTTGCTTAGGAGGGGGAGAAGCCTGCTCTCTAGCTGTGGAAAGTTTGTATTAACATAAAACTTATAAAACTTATAAAACTTTAAAATCTCGTCAGTGGAAATTTTTTTTGAGCCTTTAAAATGATTTGCCATATTCATTTGGCTGTATCTTAAGGATAACATCCATTCACCTATTTTATGGTTGTGATCGCCCTTAACAGCGATGGGAGCCTGATCATCAGGAGAAATTAGATCGGCAAAAGAGGGATAATAAAACAAAAGCAAAGAGATAAAAATTTTAAGCATTGTAACCAATACAACTCTTTGCAAAAGAGTTTGTCAAAGCTTTTTTAGTTTAGATACATGGGAGTTTTGCTGAGCAGGGAGTGTTTGCGAAATCGCTTGGGAATTTCTCCACTGTGCTCTTGAAAAAACTCAGAGACGCAAAAAAAGCGGCAGTTGTTGAGCATACAAAAAGAAATCACTTCATCCGCATAAAACTCTAGGGGCTTTAAAGAGTTATTAAAGGAAAGCCGGACAACATCCCGCCCTTGCTCTTTTCGGACGAAAAAACAGCATTTAGGAATGCAATCACTGGCTTTTAAAATTTTTTGCGCAAAAGAGAAAACTTTTTCTTTGTTTAAATTTTGTTCAATAGCAATACGGCTTTGCAATTCAGAAAACCACACAACAAAACGGTCTTCTCCATTTTTTCTTTTAAAAAGCATGGTGGAGGCTGAAGGTATCATTCCTCCTACAATTCCATAAGGGATGACTTCAATCCACTGGTTTTTCTTTTTTTTCATAATTTTTGTCATAATTGAGCTCTCCTCGTTTTTTCTCCATAAAAAGTGGAAATATTCACTTTGTCAATTTTTATTGGCGCAACTTGTCCAATATCTTGTTTTTTTCCTTTAAAATACACCAATTTGTTTTGTGTGGAGCGTCCCATAAACAGTTTTGTTTTTGGATCTTGTTTATCCACTAAAACCTCCAACACAGCCCCTTTATATTTTTTTGCTAATGAAAAAGCAATCTTTTCATGTTTTTTTTTCAGCTTTGCAAGACGGCGGGTTTTTATGTTTTCAGGAACTTGATCTTTAAATGACTTGGCCTTAGTAAATGGGCGAGGGGAGTATTT
>JAPPIY010000289.1:8838-13342 GCA_026914095.1 Oligoflexia bacterium | reverse complement strand
TGAGGAGTATGAAAAATGATGCCTAACAACTGTCCAGTTTTTAGGGACAATCCAAAGGGATTGTTGGTCTATCAACCAAGAATACCCGCAAAATTTAGGGTAGGACTTGCTTTCAAGCCAAGGTTTATAATCTTGGTAATCCTTATATTTCTTTGGAGTTTTTGAGAAAACTAGCCTAGCCATGAAAATAAACCGAATAATTTACTCAGTTTTTTACTCTTATGTGTTCTGTTAAACTTCCTCTCTAAAATTTGAAACTCCTTAATTGCTCCAATAGCCTTTTCATGATCTAAAGGCAAATGAGGATTAGGAAATTCTGACATTTATTATTGTCCTGTTTTCAAAATGGAAACAGTGAGTTTTTATTTAACTGCTTATTTTTGTTTAGAGATTTAATTTCTGAATTGGCAAGAATCTCTTTTTTAGGTTATGCTGATTGGTATGAAAAATTTATCTTCTTCTTGTCCTGTCAATTCCACAGTCCATGACTTTAAGGTTTTTATAAATTCTTTTCATCCTATTGTTGTTATAGAGACTTCTGAAGAGAGAAGAGTCCATGAGTTGCTCTCTTCAGTGGCTTTACAGTTGGATATGGACTTGGAGGAATGGACAGCCACTTATGGAATTAAAAACAAATGGAACAATACAAAATTATTGGACACTCAAAATCCTTCAGGGCTTATAAGCTATATGGAGCGCAGACAGGGCGAGGTGATTTACCTGCTTAAAGACTTTCATTCCTGTCTTGAAGACTTAATTTTAATAAGAAGTTTCCGTGAATTGCTTCAAAAATTCAGTAAAAACCGCTCCACGGTATTTTTAACAGGCTCAGACATTAAGCTCCCCTCTGAAATAAATACCCATGGAATCAGATACGATCTAAAAACTCCTTCCAAAGAAGAGCTTAGACAGCTTATTAGAAATGTTCATCACTCTTTGTTTACTAAATACAATATAACTTATGAATTAGATAGGAAAGGGGAGCAGTCTTTGCTGTCTGCCTTAAGCGGTATGACTATTGATCAGGCTCGTCAGGCTGTAGCTTCCGCTTTTCTGGAGGGAAAGGCTTTAACATATAAGGATATTCCGAAAATTTTGAAAAAAAAAGCCAGCCTCATTAACGAGGGAGGTATTTTGGAGTTTGTTCCTGCTGTAGAAAATCACTTTCAGCTGGGAGGGTTTGATAATTTAAAAAAATGGCTGAAAAAGATTCAAGTGGGGTTTGGTGAAGAAGCCAGAAAAGTTAATCTGCCTCTTCCTAAAGGGATTTTAATGGTTGGTGTGCCTGGTTGTGGGAAATCCCTCTCAGCCAAGGTGGTTGCCCAAATGTGGGGCTTTCCTCTTTTGAAATTGGATACAGGGAGGCTTTTTGATAAATACATTGGAGAATCAGAAAAGAAATTTAGAAAATGCATTCAAATAGCTACAGCTATGTCTCCTTCTGTATTATGGATTGACGAGATTGAGAAAGCTCTTCTTTCAGGAGGAAATTCAGAAAATGACGGCGGGCTGGGCAGAAGGATATTTGGAGCTTTTTTGACATGGCTACAGGAAAAAGACAAGCCTGTTTTTGTTGTGGCTACAGCCAATCAGATTCATCAAATGCCTCCTGAGCTGTTGCGAAAGGGGCGTTTTGATGAGATTTTCTTTGTTGATCTTCCCTCAAAGCTGGCCCGCAAGGAGATATTCAAAATTCATTTGATTCACAGAAATTTAATCCCTGAAAATTATGAAATTGACTTGCTGGCTGAAGAGTCTGAGGGAATGAGTGGAGCGGAAATTGAACAAAGTGTTTTATCAAGCCTTTATAGCAGTTTTCATGAAAAAGCCGGTCATAACACCGATCTTATTTTAAAGGAAATCAAACAGACTTGCTCTTTGTTTCAATCTAAAAGAGAATTTATTGAAGAGTTAAGAGCTCGTTATAAATCCCGTTTTGCTGGTGTGTGAGAGTATTAAAGGAATTAATGATTTTAGTTGAACGAAAAAAATCTTGATTTTATAATTTGTGGAGGAGGGGTTATAAAAAAGGCTTATGAGCGTTAAAACTTGTTATTTTAATGAAAAAGCTTTACATTGCGCAAAAAAAGGTGGCGTAGCTCAATTGGATAGAGCAACGGCCTTCTAAGCCGTAGGTTGCAGGTTCGATTCCTGCCGCCATCACCATTCTTTTTTATAAATGAAATTGGCTGGCAATTATAAAAAGATAAAATTTTATTATTGTGTTATTTTTTAGTTATACTGATTGTGTTTGAAAAATTCCTGTTTAAATGAGATTCCCGCTTGTGCGGGAATGACGAATAAACAGGAAAATTCAAACAAGATTAATTGGGTTAGTTTATGAATTTATTAGTCATTCGTCATGCTATGGCTGAGGAAATCAGCCAGACAGGTCAAGATAAAGATCGGCCTTTAAGCGCAAAAGGCCGTGAGCGCTTTAATCAGTTTTGCAAACATTTAAGCTTTTTAGATTTACAGTTTGATCTTTTGTTAGAAAGCCATTTACTGAGAGCTCAACAAACCGCAGATATTTTTTGTAAATATTTTTCTGTTCAACAGAGGGAGCGGAGCAATAACCTGGATCCTTCCTCTGAGCCAGAAAGCCTTTTATTAGAGCTTGCGTCTCATAACTTAAATTCTATAGCTGTTATTGGCCATCAGCCTTTTTTAAGTCGTTTTATAAATTTTTGCTTAACAACCGACGAAGAGGCTTTTATTATTTTTAAAAGGGGGGCTATGGCTTTTTTAGATTTTTCTTTAGCTGTTCAGCCTGGCTCCGCTCAACTAAAGTCTCTTTTAGATCCCAAGTATTTTATTAAAAAATAAACTCATAAAATTCATCAAAACTGTCCAAAGTTTGAACAATTTTTTTAAGCTTATGTCAAAGTCTTTATTTTTTAAGCGCTTCTATCTCTTATTATTTGAGAAATAATGCAAAATCGGTTATTTATACATCAGTCTTAACAATTTTAAATTAAGGAGGATTTATATGATTTTACAGAGTGGAGAAAAACAAGCTGTTTTTGAAGATTACAATATTAGCTTTCACGATAATGTAAAACCTGAGGATGTTTCTTTCATAGCAGAATCTTCTGTTATGAAGAGCATTTATAAAAAAGTACAGGATTTGTCTTATGAAAGCTCTTCTGTTTTGATTTTAGGGGCTAGAGGAACTGGCTGTAACACAGTGGCTCATCATATATTTTATGAAAATAAATACAATAATTCCAATAAGTTTATAGAATTGTCTTGTTATGGCTTAGCGAGCGCTTTGATTGATAAAAAATTATTTGGCTCGGAAGATTTTTCTACAGGTCTTCTATCTATTGGCTCGGAAAATACTTTATTTATAAAAGGGTTGGAGCTTTGGACAGCTTCTTTACAAAATAAAATACTGTCTTATTTATTACGCAATAAAAGTTCAGCTTCTATGCCTCGTTTAATTTGCTATGGAACAGATATACTGTCTAAAAAAGTTCAAGAGGGCAGTTTCTCTCAAGAGTTATTTAATCTTTTGAGTGAAAACTTATTGATACTTCCGCTTTTGTCGGAAAGAAAAGAGGATATTCCTTTATTTGTATCTTTATTTAATGAGAAAAATGGTTTTAAAGGCCGTTTAAGTTATAACGCTCTTCAACTGTTACAGTCTCACTCTTGGAATGGAAATATTCCAGAGCTTGAAAACGCTTGTTTGCAAATATCTATTTTATATGCGGAAAAAGACTTCATAAATAAAGAGGATTTATCTCTTATTGTTAGAGACAATGTTTTTGAAACAGCCATAAAATACAATCCTAATGTCTCATTAGAAGATATGATCAACCGTTATATTGAGTTATCTATAGAGCATTTTAAGTCTAAAAGGGAGAGCGCAAAAGCTTTAGGCATTTCAGTAAAGACCATTTATAATAAAATTAAATCAGGAGATGTGGTGGTTGCTGTTGGCTCTGATTAAAATAATAGACTGGTTGGGTTTGAATTTTGAAGTTTTGTCTGGAAATTGCGCGAGAATAACAATTGGAGTAAAAACTCAAACTGGACCAGTATAGTTTAATGTATTTGCAAAGAGGAGATTAAAACAAATCTCCTTCGTCCTCTTCCTCATCATCTAAGTCTTCTATACTATCAAAAGGATCATCAAAATTCATTTCAACGGCTTCCTCCTCATCCTCATCTGAAGAATAGTCATTGTCTTGAAAAGTTTCAAAGTTGTCATCCTCCGGCTCTGAGTCATCAAGCTCTTTAAGCGGATCTTCAGCAATGTCATTTGCGCCTAAGTCTTTTTCTATAAATTCTATATCTTTTTCTAACTCAACATCAAAATCATCTGCCTTATTTCTATTAGGCTCTTCTATTTGGTTGATGTTATGACTGCTTTCTATATCCGTTATATTAAAAGCGGAGTCTATTTTTTTATTGATTTGTTTTTTTACGGATCTCTTTATAGAGCTGGCTTTTTTAGTGGATGATTTCTTTCTGCCGGCCTGTTTTTTGCTGGTTTTTT
>JAPPIY010000289.1:0-8738 GCA_026914095.1 Oligoflexia bacterium | reverse complement strand
TAGCGGATGATTTCTTTTTGCCGGCCTGTTTTTTGCTGGTTTTTTTAGCGGATGATTTCTTTTTGCCGGCCTGTTTTTTGCTGGTTTTTTTAGCGGATGAAGATTTTTTCTTTGTTTTTGCCATTTCCAACTCCTTTATAAATTGATTTTTGTGTTAGGCTTTAAAATCTGTCAATATATTTTTTAAAAAAATGAAGTTTCGTAAGATTTAAGCCAGAAGGCGCTTTGTCCAGCCATTGAAATTTGAGGGAAAGGAATGTGAGAATTAAAGGGTTCAATTTAAAAAGCTTATTCACTATATTTTTGCGGTAAAGGACTTAAAATCAGCTAATTAAACCAGGATTTTGTGAAAAAGAAGCAAAAATAGGAATATTTAGATTGAGCTGTTTTGTCTATACACAATTGCAGATAGAGCCACAGGGGATTTAACTAGCCTCTGTTGAAAAAATTTGTTTCATTGTTAAAAATGGGTTTTTCATTCAAAATTTTGTGAAAATGAGTTTAGATTTGAGCGCAAAAAGACTGAAATCGGTTTTATGAACAACATGCAGGATTGAATTTTGAAGGTTTTTTTACAAGATTTTAAAGAAAAAGCCCTTTCCTTTATTCATGCATATAATTTCTGATTATTCAACAGAAGAACTGCGTTGAGTGAGAGCCTATTTTCTTCTTATTTTAGAAAAATCAAGATTTCTGCAAGCTGTTCTGGCTTTTGAATCTAAAACTCTTCTGAATCCATGGCATTCAGAAGATACTAAAAGCTTGCCGCCCCGGCTCATCAGTCTTTCAGCAATGCTGTTTGCCT
The DNA here is from genome assembly GCA_026914095.1 of Oligoflexia bacterium. Classification (GTDB taxonomy): domain Bacteria; phylum Bdellovibrionota; class Bdellovibrionia; order Bdellovibrionales; family UBA1609; genus JACOND01. The sequence goes on along the minus strand of JAPPIY010000289.1, from coordinate 7,933 downwards.
GTCCACCGTCTATGTAGTCTTCAATTTCATCGTTCCACTCTTCACATTGGTCATAAAACTCATCAGCCATAAAATAGATATCTTCTGTTGTTTGATATTTGATTTCTTCCAATTCAAACAAATACTCTTCAACCTCTCGGACAGCTTGCTCATCTCCTTCTTTCTCATAATATCTTTTCAACTCTTTCGCTTTTTCTTCATCTTCACATAAAGGTTTTAGGCCTTCATCAATGGCTTTGGCCAAACAATTTTGTAGGGGTTTAGAAGGGGATATATCTCCTAAGATGCTAAAGTTGGCTGAATTTCTATATTTGGTGCAGTCTTCTTTAATGGCCTTCTTTACAATTTCTTTTCCTGAAATGCCTTTTAGATTGGGGAGTTTGAAATTCTCTTTTCCTTTAGCTGGATCGATTTTGAAGTCTCTTCCTCTGCCTTCTTCGTCATCTAAAGAAAGAGGCTGGCAGGAATTAAACAAAAAAATAACAAAAAATAGAAAAACTGCAGACTTCAAGGTCTCCCCCCTATGTTTTCACTCTATTTTATCGGAATTTTATTTGCAGAGCTAAAATTTCTTATATAACTTTAGAAAAAACAGCAAAAAGTCTTGTTTTTCTACAGCGCTTAGAGCAATTTTTTCCATTTTAGAAAGAATCTTACAATTTTAAGATTCAAAACAAGAGCAAGTTTGGGACAATTGGAAGCTGGCTTTGTGGAAAAAGTATGTCAAGCTGTTGAGCCTTGAAATTGTAAGTTTTTAGTTTTAAAAAGTTTTAGGATAATATTGTCCTGTTTGAGTTTTCAGGTTTTAGTGAGAGATTCCCGCTTACGCGGGAATGACTGCCTTCACAGGAATGACTGCTAAATTGGAAATCTCAAACAGAATCACTATATAATTCCTAAAGTTTTAGGCTGGAATATTAACAGTTTAAATAAAGAAACTATAAAAAATCTGGATTTGCTGTAAGACAGCTGAAAGTCTTGAATGTAAAAAAACTAAAAAATCATTGCCAAAGCCTGTTTTTTTGAGGACATTCTTTTAGGTTAGGGGATTTATGCCGGCTCTTATTGTAATTGGCTCTCAGTGGGGAGATGAAGGAAAAGGAAAACTCATAGATATTTTGTCTTCAAAAGCGGATTTTGCAGTCCGTTATCAAGGAGGAGCCAATGCGGGACATACCTTAAAAGTGCAAGGCGAGCAAATCATTGTCCATTTGATTCCTTCCGCTGTCTTTCATCCTCAGGTTAAATGTCTTATTAGCGGGGGAGTGGTTTTAGACCTTGAAGGGCTTTGTGAAGAGATTCAAAGTCTAAAAAAGTCAGGAAAATTGGAAAATGACAAACAGTTGCTTATCTCTGATTCGGCAACTTTGCTTTTGGATCAACACAAGCAGTTAGACCAAGCCAGAGAAGAAAGAGCTGAAAAGGCTAAAATTGGAACCACAGGAAAGGGGATAGGGCCAGCTTATGAAAGCCGAGCCAGCCGAAGAGCTTTGCTTTTTTCTGATTTATTTGAAGAGGACACTGTTTTATTGCGCAAATTGAAAGAGCAGTTTAAAGAAACACAGTATCTGCTTAAAAATTTTTACAATAAAGAGCCTATTCCTATCGATCAAACTTTTGAAAAGATAAAAAACTATAGAGAAATTTTAAAAGCTTATCGTTGTTCCAATATGTCTCTTCTCCTCTATCAAGCTCTCAAACAAAACAAAAAAGTTTTATTTGAAGGGGCACAGGGGGCCTTATTGGACTTATATCATGGGACTTATCCTTATGTGACCAGCTCTTCTACTTTGGCGGGAGGGGTTTTGAGCGCCTGCGGCTTAGCTTTTTCTCCAGCTCCAAAAATTATGGCTGTGGCAAAGGCTTACAGCACCCGAGTAGGGGCCGGACCTTTTCCCACAGAATGCCCCGCAGATAGCTTTTCCGGCCGGCATTTGCAAGAAACAGGACAAGAGTTTGGAGCCACCACAGGGCGAAGACGCCGTTGCGGCTGGCTGGATTTGCCGGCTTTAAAATACGCCATTCGCTTAAATGGAGCTGGCAGTTTGGCTTTAATGAAGTTAGATGTTTTAACAGGCTTAAAGGAGATTAAAGTCTGTGTCGCTTACCAGATAGGATCTAAGACTGTAGAGGACTTTCCTGTTCAGCTTAGAGACCTCAGTAAAGTCCAGCCTGTCTATAAAAGTTTTAAAGCTTGGGAGGAGGATTTGAGCGCCGTTCAGGCTAAGGAGGAGCTGTCCGCATTGGCTTTGGATTATATTAATTTTATCAGTGAAGAAGTCAAAATCCCCATTGAGATTATATCTGTAGGCCCTTCCCGCTCTCAAACTCTTTATTTATACTAATCTGGTTTGAGTTTTCCTCGCTTTATGTCACTCTCGCGAAACTTGTCCCCGCGAAAGCGGGGAGCTACCCCTCGCGAAAGCGAGGGCGGGAATCTATTCTAAAGCCTGAAAATTCAAACAAGATCGGTATAAAGGAGTTTTTTTAAAACTCTGATACTGTAGAGCCATTGGTGCTGGCGCAAAACTTGCCCTCTTCGTTGGCAAACATATACAGGTTTTTTCCTCTCCATCTGTTAATGGCATATATTTTGTAGGTATCACAATCACATGTAAAATCTTTGTTGTTAAATGTTGAACTGCATCCTGACAGAGGCCTAGCAGCTAAACTTCTATTTTTGACATTGTTGACGCCAGTTCCTGAAGGGACACAGTCGTTATTTATTTTGCATTTTTTGAAGGTTGGGTGGCAGATATGAGAAGCTCTGGTGCTGGAATCTATTCCTGAGGTTACACCTGTTATAGTAAAAAAGTAGGAAAAGTGGCTGGGATTAGAGTAGTTATTGGGGTATAGCCCTTGGCTTGACCCTGTGCCGCCTTGGCGACAACAAGGAACATCACTTTGACCGTATTTGAACCCCACCTCTGCTATGAGATCTTGATTGGGTTTGTAGCCGGCGGTGTATATTCTCTGATGATAGCCTCCGTCTACAGATCGCGCGTAAGATAAAGCTTTGCTAACCTCAGCCAGCTCATGTTGCATCCTTCCCTGTATCGCTCTTGTTTGATATTTTAAATAAGCGGGGACAGCTATAGCAGTTATGACACCTATAATTCCCACTGTTACAAGCAATTCAATTAAGCTAAAGCCTGCAGATAAGCTGGTTTGTTTTGAGTTTTTCCAAACTTGGCTCTTCCCAATATTACTCTTCCCAACTCTGTCGCTCCAAGCGCTGTCATTCCTGTAAGCGCTCAGTAATTCACTGCCAGAATCATTTTCATTCCCATTCAGAAAGTCATTCCCGCGCAAGCGGGAATCTCGATAAGCCAAGCTGTAAATTTGCTGTTGCCTGCTGTCATTCCCGCGCAAGCGGGAATCTCCAAGCCGTATGGCCTCACTGCTCTTCTCTTTTCTGTCATTCCCATTCAGACAGTCATTCCCGCGAAAGCGGGAATCTCTAACTAAAGCCCAAAAACTTAAACACAGTCTATATAATTTTTTCATAATTCCCTCCTTAATTAAAAGTTTTGTTTATTTTTTTTAAAGCTTGTTCCAGCGCCGGGTTGTCTCTGGCAAGAAGAGGAAGCCTTAACTCCTTGGAGGAAATAATCCCAGCAAGAAACAAAGCTTGTTTCAAGCCAATAGGGTTTGTCTCCTTAAAAAGCTCTTCTAAAAAGATTTTGTATTTGTTGAACAACTGACTTCTTTCAGAAGGATCACTGTTGAAAATTGCAATCAGCTCTTTGGCTAAAATATTAGCTCCCGCTGAAATAGCGCCCTGGCCCCCTTCATTAAAGAAATCAGCGCAGGTGGGGTCATCTCCGCTTAAAAGCAGAAAATTTTTCGGAACAGCCTGTTTGATTTGTTTTAAAAACTCAATGTCGCCAGTCGCTTCTTTAATTCCCACAATATTTTCTATTTGAGCCAGCTGTTTGATAGTGTCTAACTCTAAAGAGCAGGCTGTTCGGGAAGGAACATTGTAAAGAATAATGGGAAGAGAGCTGGCTTGAGCTATTTTTTCATAGTGTAACAAGAGGCCGTTTTGAGGAGGCTTATTGTAATAAGGAGTTACGACCAATAAGCCATTCGCGCCCAGATCTTCCGCTTTTTTTGTTTTTTCTATGGCTAACTTTGTAGAATAAGAGCCTGTTGCTAATATTAGCTTTAAATTTAATTTATTTTCTTCTTTAAAGCTTTTGAGCCATTGGCAGAGAGTTTCTATTTCCTGATCTTCTAAGGCGGGGTTTTCACCTGTCGTGCTGGCTAAAGCAAACTGTGTTATGCCTTCTTGAATTTGAAAGCCTAATAATTTTAAAAAAGAGCTTTTATCCAGCTTTCCTTCGGCAAAAGGTGTGATAAGAGCTGTTGTAATTCCTGAAAAATCCATAACTATTTTATACTGATCTTGTTTGAATTTTTCACCTTATCAGTCATTCCCGCGAAAGCGGGAATCTATTCTAAAACCTGAAATTTTCAAACAGAAGTCGGTATAGCTTTAATATTATCGGCTATAATTATTGAGAAATTAAATTTTTTTTAAAGACAGAAAAACGAGAAATTTCGGGAATTATAGACTTAACTTCGCATAAGGAGCCTTTAAACTAAGGAAATAAAAGAGTTTTGAGCTGTTTATCTGGGAAATAAATTAAAACCAAAAAGAGTGGATAAAGCCTTTAAAAAACAGAATAAATAAAGGAACAATGCGAAGTTAAGTCTATAAATCCCTAAATTAAAATCTCAACAGGCCTTTTATAGAGAAACTTTTAGCTATTTTTGTGATTAAGATTTTTTTGGATTACCTGCTGAATTATGGCCTCTAATTCCTTGAAAAGTCTTTATTTGCAGTAGTTTCAAAGTAAAATTAAGGTTTGACCGTTTGCCAATTTTTATAAAACAAGGCGCTTCTTTATAGATCGAGGGAGGGGCCGGCGCAATTAACTTAGCTGTTATATTATATTTGCTTTTTCAGCCCTTTTATGTTTTTTATAGAAATTGACAGTTTTATACTGATCGGGCTTGAATTTTGAAACTTTTTTTGGAGATTCCCGCCCTCGTTTGCGCGAGGGGCAGCTCCCCGCTTTCGCGGGGACAAGTTTCGCAGGAGTTTCGTTTTTTTGAGAAAGACGGAACAGCCTGCTGAATTTTCAAACAGAATCAGTATAGAAATTATTTAAAGTGAAAAGCAATTTGCTCTAAATTGGAAAAGAGATAAAAATGTCAGACTTTATTTTATTTAAAGAGCATCAAAAATCGGATTCGACTTTTTTGCTGGAGATTCAGCTTAATAACCCATCTAAGTTAAATGCTCTTAGTTTAGAGATGATTCAAAAATTGAATCAAGAGATTAAGAAATGGAGAGATAGAGAGGAGCTTTCAGCTGTGTTTATTCATTCCGCGGGGGATAGGGCTTTTTGCGCCGGCGGTGATGTGGCTTGGCTTTATTCCCAAATAAAAGCCAGTCGTGAAAAGGGATTGGACCTGGCTTTATCCGCTAAAGATTTTTTTCATACGGAGTATGAAACCGATTATATGCTGTCTCAATTTCCTAAACCCATTGTTCTTTGGGGAAGTGGAATTGTGATGGGCGGAGGAATGGGGCTTTTTATGTCTTCTTCGCACCCTGTAGCTACTGAAAGCAGTTTGTTTGCCATGCCGGAAGTCAGCATTGGGTTTTTTCCTGATGTGGGAGCTTCTTATTTTTTAAATAACATTCCTCATCGTTTGGGGTTATACTTAGCTCTTACAGCCTGTCGATTGAATGCCCGCGCGGCTCAGTTTTTAAATTTAACCCCTTGGTTTTTTTACAATAAAGACAAACAAAGAATGTTTGATTTTTTAAAGGGCGCTTCTTTTAAAAATAAAGCGGATTTTGATATTCAGTTTAAAGATTTTTATAAAGAGCCTGATTTTTTGTCGGTTCAAGAATGTTGGATTGAGAATTTTAAAACAGAAATTTTGAAAGCTTTGGAGTTTAAAAATTTAGACAGTTTTTATGATTATTTTTCACAAGTCCATTTAGAGGATAAACAGTGGGAGCAAAACCGTCAAAATTTTTTAAAAGCCTCTCCCAGCTCCCTAGCTGTTGTTTTTGAGCAATTTAAAAGGGCCAGACGGCAAACGGATAGAAAAGCTCTGTTTGAAATGGAATCTGTTATAGCAATGAACATGTCTTGTCGCTCTGATTTTCCAGAGGGGGTGCGGGCTTTATTGGTTGATAAAACAAAAGATCCCAAATGGAGTCCCAATCATATAGATAATATAGATCCTGAAGAAATAGATAAATATTTTATTCCACAAGAAGGCTGGAGCTGCGCTTTAAAAGTGTAGCGGAAAACAGTTTGTTAGACGCTATATTGGCGCTGTTTACTGATTCTGTTCCGAACTTTCCCTCTCAATCATTGTTCCTGCTCAGCTTGTCCTCGCGAAAGCCTGCCCTCGCGCAAACGGGGGCGAGGAGCAGGAATCTATCCAAACTTTCAAAATTCAAACAGGATTAGCTAGCTGTAATATAGAATCTTAATTTATTTTTTAAGAAAAACCTCTCGATAAAACTTTTGACAGGTATCCAAAATATTAATGAATATTTTTGACAGGTATCCAAAATATTGATATATTTAAAATTAGGATGAGGTATTTAAAAAAGCCGGTTTTAGAAGATTTGAGGCAGAAAATGGTTTTTATCGGCGGGCCAAGGCAAGTGGGAAAAACCACATTGTCTTTAAACTTAGCTCCTAAAAAACATCGTTATTTAAATTGGGATATTTTAGAGGATAGAGAATTTATTTTAAAGCAGAAGTTTCCTACAGATTCTTTTATTATTTTTGATGAAGTTCATAAGTTTAAAAATTGGCGAAACTATATAAAAGGTTTTTATGATAAATACAAAGCTGAAAAAAAGATTTTAGTAACAGGAAGCGCAAGGCTGGATTATTACAGGCGCTCTGGAGATTCTTTATTAGGCCGTTACCATTATTATAGGTTGCATCCTTTTACAGTGAAAGAGCTGGGAATTCAAACCTCTAAAGATATAAAAAGTCTTTTGATTTTAGGAGGCTTTCCTGAGCCTTTTTTATCGGGTTCGGAACGGAAGGCCTTAAGATGGAGGAGAGAATATAAGAGCCGGGTTGTTAATGAAGATATATCTTCTTTAGAGCTGTCTCAAAATTTATCTCAAATGGAATTGCTTTTATTGAGGCTGTCAGAGCTGACAGCCAGTCCTTTATCTGTCAATTCTTTAACCAGAGATATAGGGCTTTCTTATAAAACTATAGAGAAATATTTAACTATTTTTGAAAGGATGTATCTGATTTATAGAATTCCTTGTTTTCACTCAAAGCGATTGAGATCGCTTAAAAAAGAAAAAAAACATTATCATTACAATTGGGCGGAAGTTCAAAGTGAGGGAGCGAGATTTGAAAATTTAGTGGCCGGCCATCTTCTAAAATGGATTCATTTTCAACAAGATTATGAAGGCAGGGATATAAAGCTTTATTATTTTCGTGATACCGATAAAAGAGAAGTGGATTTTATTATTACAGATAAAAATCAGCCCATTCAGGCCATAGAATGCAAAATCAAATCCAGCGCGATACACCCTGCTCTCAAATATTTTAAAGCCAAATTTCCTAAAACCGAGTGTATTCAATTGCATTTAGAAAATGAAAGGGAATTTTTATCAAAAGAGCGTATAAAGTCTTTAAATTGGAAAAGCTTTTTAAACCAGTTAATATAAATGAGCCAACTTTTTAGGAGGTGTTTAAAACCCGAAACTTTGATTGAATTAAAAACTTATTTTTTTCTTGTATTTCCTTTAAAAATTATTGAAAATTGTATCAATAAAAGAAGAGGTGTCTTATGAGTCAAAAGCTTTTGTTTATTGGTTTGGGAAATATGGGCGGGAATATGGTCCAGCGTCTTTTAAGTCATGGCT
>JAPPIY010000310.1 GCA_026914095.1 Oligoflexia bacterium | reverse complement strand
GGGTTAAACTGTTGGTTAGCCTGCTCGTATGGATGAATGTAATTTCTAAAATCTCTTAATGCATGACTAAATTTTTTCACATCTTCATTTAAAAAACTTACTTCTTTTGACACATCAATAAAATTACTTAGCGTCCAATTCTGAAACTGTAAAACTTTTCCATTTTTATTTTTAGGGCTAGCATTTGCAGAATTAAATATTTCTGGGTTGTTTGTTGCAACACCAAATAATATCCCTTCAAGAGCGCTACCACATAAGAAAATCGTTGCTAAAGCTGATTTTGATTTTAAACATTTTTCAATTTCATTGATTCTTTGCTGAAGCACTTCTGTTATTACACTATCCAATTCTAGCTTCTGTAATGAAATATCTGTAAACTCTCGTTTTAAAAACTCACTTTCTATTACTTTTTCTGTCTTTTGTTCAGGGCTTTCACCTTGTAATTTATTAATAATACTATTTGCGATTTTTTTTTCATTAGGATTAACTGCTTCTACAACACAAGCATACTCAAGTAAAGACTGAAGCACTTTTCCAACAACATTATCTGATTCGATCTCCCAAAAAGCTCTAAGCCTTTTCATTTTAGATCTTCCATTAAAGCGATATTTTTCTTTTTCAATATTTATTCCGTGATCTCTAAAGAATTCAACAAAAGTACGATCATTAAAATCAAGAACATATCCTCCTCTATCAAACAATTTCTCAAAAAGCTTTTTTTCATGCATTTTTAGTTGGGACATTTTAATTTTACCTTTCCATTCATCAACTTTGGTAATAGAGTGTTACGAATTTTTTCCAAACCCTTGATTTGATTGCTATTAAAAAGGATTTTATCAATCCATGGTTTTACAGTGTTTCCAAAACTATCCATCATATTTTTAGAAGGTATCATAATTTTAAACGATTTCATAGCTTGTTGATTCAATCCGGGTTGAGCGGAATTAGCATTTAATTTTGAAAGTTCCTTTTGATCTAATAAAAAATAAATAAAAAATTGGTTTGTTTTACTGTTAGCTCTTAAAATAAAAATATGTTCATTGACAGACATTTCTCTAAAAGGGAATCCTTGCCCGAACATCGCTTTTTTACCAATATAAGCGCCATCTTTGTAAATTAAAATATCATAATCTTTTATAATGCCTTTTTTCATTTTTTTAAAAAAATCATAAGATACATACTTTGTTTTTGAAAAATCAAAATTTCCTATGCCGTTAATACTTTCAGCTCCTATACTTGGAATACCGTTTTTTAAATTAGGATCAATACCCCCTTTAGGTCTTGAACCAGATTCAATAGTCTTTAAACAATCTCCTAATTTGCCTTCTTCCCAATCGTCTTTGGCCTCTTCTATAAACCACTTGCGGAAGAGGGTTTGAGCTAAGTCTTCCAAAGTTTTGTTTTGTTTATGTAGCAATTCAATTTTATCATCAAGGCTAGATAACACTTCAGCAATCGCTTTTTGTTCTTGGAGAGGAGGGAGGGAAAACTCAAAACTCGCAAACTGTTTTGCATTTGCCCCAGGTTGTGCAGAACCTCCTTTTACACTACTTACAAAATTTTTCCAATAATCTGACTGTAAAATGTAACCAATATAAAAAGGATAGGCTACTGAGGTATCTATTCTATAACGAATTAAATATGAAGCAAAAACAGAATTTACTTCATATTTAATAGTTTTGTTATATCCAGTAGTTGCTCCTGTTCTTGCAATAACAATATCACCTCTTTTTAGTTTATATTTATCTATATTCCTATCTGTGATTTCACAATATGGAACATCTGACCAATTTATCCTATCAGCAACAATATCTGTAATTCTCAAGAATTTTGGACCAATTGATTCTTCTTTTGCACTTGCTGTATATCCATAAGAAATATCTGAACATATATCCCCAAGCTTTACTTTTTTCCAGCTGTTGCTTTGACTTTCTCTGCTTTCTTCTAATGTTTGATCTTGCAACACTACATATTTTTTTTTGATATTGGTTTTAAACTGTTCAGGGATTTTTTCCCAGTTCATCACATCAACCGATATGAGTAAATTGCTTTCTTCAAAAGCTGATTTTAAACGAGATATTTGTTTTAAATCACAATCAAAAACAGCTAAATCTAAATCAGAGCTTTCATTGGCTTTCCAAGTTACACGAGAACCGTAAGCCCAAACTGTTTTTCCAGAAATATAGCGTTTGATAATCTGTTTAACTAGCCGAAGCTGTCTTTCTTCTAGATCGATCCGTCTTTCTTTAATCATTTGTTCTCTATAAGCAATTTATAAATATGTGAAGCATCTTGGATAAAGTCTTCCATTTGATCTAAAGCCTCTTCAACTTTAGTTAAACTATAATCATGAGCCGTTCCAATTCTTAATTGAATGTAGCCAAATAACCTGTTTAAATCTTCCGCATCTATAAGCCCTGCTTCACGAAATTTGCGAAAAATCACTTTTGGAGGAGCTACAAACGGTAAAACCAAACCTAACTCTTCTTGTAAATATTTTTTTAAAGTTTTCCACAAAGTATCATAACAGGTTTCAAACCGCTGTATGACGGATTCTTTAACAGCTTCCTTATTAATTTCAGATAAAGATTGCTTATTTAAATTTGAAAAATTCTCATACTGTTCTTTTAACCTTGTGATAGATTTTTCTAGCTTTTCATAATTTATTTTTTTCATTAAAACTCCTTTATTTTTATCATTTTTTCGATTTAGCCAAAAAAACATTAAAAAAGTTTTTAATCACCTGTCTGATTGTTTTAGTCTTATTTTGTTTCATTTCTCATAATCTACTCTTTCCAAATTTTTCAAAATGCGTTTGTTGAGGACTGCTTCTTCTTTCATTTGCTCCTCTAGTTTATTTTTTAACTCGTTAAACCTATCGGAAAAATTAAAATCATCCTCTGTTTCAGGCAAACCCACATATCTTCCAGGGCTTAACACATAATCCAATTCCTTAATTTTATTGACAGACACAGAACAGCAAAAACCGGGAATATCTTTATAAGATTTATTCCCACTTTTCCAATTGTGATAAACAGCAGAAATTTGTTTAATATCTTTATCATCCAAGACGCGATTTCTTCGGGTGATAAGATGGCCTAAATTTCGGGCGTCAATAAACAAGACTTCCTCTTTTCGTTTTGTCTTGCCTCTCCTTAAAAACCAAAGAGAAGCGGGGATTTGTGTGTTTAAAAAAAGTTTAGCGGGCAGATTGACAATGCAATCCACTAAACCCGCATTGACAAGATTTTTGCGGATCCTATCTTCATTAGATGATTTGGAAGTCAGAGAGCCTTTAGCCATAACAAAGCCAGCGGCGCCTTTTGGCGACAAATGATAGACAAAATGCTGAATCCAAGCAAAGTTGGCATTGCCTGCGGGTGGAACTCCGTATTTCCAACGGCCATCCTTTTTTAATAAATTTCCACTCCAATTGCTGTCATTAAATGGCGGATTGGCTATTACAAAGTCTGCCTTGAGGTCGGGATGCTCATCATTAAGGAAAGAGCCTTCATTGTTCCATTTAATTTGCAAACTGCCAATGCCTCTTATCGCTAAATTCATTTTAGCCAAACGCCAAGTGGTTTGATTGCTCTCCTGTCCATAAACGGAAATATCTTTAACCAAGCCCTGATGCTCCTTAATAAATTTTTCCGACTGGACAAACATTCCCCCTGTGCCGCAACAAGGGTCAAACACCCTGCCTTTATAGGGTTCCAACATCTCCACAAGAAGTTTCACCACAGAAAGAGGGGTATAAAACTGCCCGCCTTTTTTGCCTTCAGCCAGCCCAAATTGACCTAAAAAATATTCAAACACATGACCTAAAATGTCGGCATTGCGATCTTTAGCGGATTCCATATCAATATTACTGAACTCATCAATCAATTTTCCTAAATTTATGGGGTCAAGATTGCCTCTGGCATAAACCTTTGGAAGAACATTTTTAAGAGAAGGATTGTCTTTTTCAATAGCAGACATGGCTGAATCAATATCTTTGCCAATTTCCGGCAATTTGGCGCGAGAGCATAAATAAGACCAGCGGGCCGAAGGAGGAACAAAAAATACTTTTTCCGCTTTGTATTCGTCCCGATCTTCTGGATCAGCGTTTTTTATATTTTGTAGTTTGTCATGGATTTTTTGAAAAGAATCAGAAATATATTTTAAAAATATCAAACCTAAAACAATATGTTTGTATTCCGCCGCATCAATGTTTTTTCTCAAGCTGTCAGCGGCTGACCACAGCTTGTTTTCTATTAAAACTTTGCTATTTTCTGCTTTATTTTTCGGCATTCTTTAAATATACGGAGAAAGCCAACAGTTGCCAAGAAAAAACAGCCTCTAAAAGCTTGAAAATTTTTAAACTAGTTTAACCCTTTTCAGGGTTTTTATACTTTTTATACAAAGTCAAGTGATATTTTTTTATTGAAAGGCAGTCTTTATATGGATTCCCGTTTTCACGGGAATGACGAATTTTAAAGGCATACAACTTAGCTTCTGAAAGTGAACTAAAACTTTAACATGAGGAAATCCGTAAAATCAGCAGAAACTAACGAACAATACAGAAACTAACGAACAACATAGACACTAACGAACAATACGGGAATTGATGAGTTAAGAACAATAAAAGAAACAAATGGCTGGCAAAAAGCTTGAGACACAAAACGGATTGCAAATTAAAATCTACTAGTAAGTGACAACATGGGTGGCGGATTCTTTTTGTCTGGGATCTTGCAAGGGAACTAAAGGATGGTTGCTGAAAAAATGAAAAATGCTAAAAGAAAATAAACCAATAAAGCCCAACAAAGTTCCTATCTCCACCCAGCCAAACAAAATGCGCTTGTGATCCAACTGAGGATAAACCATCCAATAAAGATCCACATACTGCATAACTAAAAGAAGAGCGCAGGCGATAATTAAAGCGCCCTCATCTCTTTTCACCCAGCGAGGGAGCAAAAATAAAAAAGGAACAATAAATTTAAACACAATTAAAGATAAAGAGACCCACTTCCAAGCTCCTGTAGAGCGAGGAAGATAATAAATAGCCTCTTCCGGCAAATTGGCATACCAAATCAACATATATTGGCTAAAGGCAATGTAAGCCCAAAAAACAGTAAAGCCAAATAAAAATTTCCCTAAATCATGCAAGTGGTTTTCATTCACAATTTTTTTATCTAAAACCCCTGTCCTTCTAAAATAAATAATCACTAAAATTAAAACAGCGATAAAAGATTGAAAAAGACCTGAAAAATTATAAACAGCAAAAATAGTGGAAAACCAATGCGGCTCTAAACTCATTAAAGCGTCAAAACAGAAAAAAGAAAAACTCAAAGTAAATAAAAGCAAAAAAGCCACTGAATAAGGAATGCTTTGATTGCTTATCTCTGGCTCCCCGGTTTTATCCTGCTTTAAAGACAGAGCGTTTAATTTTTTTGAAAAGAAAATCCATATTGCAAAAAAGACAAGCAGGCGAATGAGAAAAAAAGTCCAATTCAAATAAGCAGATTTATGCTGTAAAAGAGCGTCATCCGCCACAATGTCCTTATTAAACCAAGAGTAAAGATGATCTCCCGAAAATAAAAGAGCCAAAGCAAACAAAGCTCCCAGAGGAAGATAAGCGGAAAAGCCCTCCATTAAACGGCGGATATTGACACTCCATCCCGCTTTTGTCACATGCTGAAGGCTTGTAAAAAACACCCCGCCTAAACTGATAAACAACACAAATAAACTGGAAGTTAAAAAAGCATGCCAAGCCCGCGCAGGCTCTATCAAAAGCCCAGCGCAAAAAGAAATCAAACCAATAAAAATAAAAATAGAGAAAACATTCTTTAACTTATCTGGCATTTTAAAAGCGCTCAGTGGATTTTGCATAGACACTCCTATTGACTGCTCTCACCCGCTTTTTGCAAAAAACGAACATAATTCACAACAGACCACATACTGTCTGATCCTCTGTATTTTTCAAGAGAGTTTTTCATATAATGAGACATAACAACCTGTTCCTCAGTTTCCAATTGAATGCGATAAGCGCCCATCAAACCCTGCCCTTCATAAATGATATGATAAAGACGTCCATCAGTATAAGCTTTTGCCTTGTCTGTTAAAAGGCTGGCCGGCTGAATTACCATTTTTGGAGCTACAGTTGCCCCCTCCCCCGCATCTCCTTTTGATCCATGGCAGTAAATACAATACCTTTCATAATGCGCCCTCCCTGTCATTATAACATCTGCCGTTTTTGGCAAAGGATTTTTTAACTCCTTGCCTGCCTTTAAAGGATCTCCGGGATAAGGGTAATAGCGTCTGTTTCTAGCTCTTGTCCCTTTTGGGCTTGCTTTCATAAGAATCTGCCCCTCATCCGTTCCCTCTTGAGCTTTCACATTGCTTTGCTTAGCCATATCTGTTGTCCATTGAGAATCGGTTCGGTTCTTCCCGCCTGAACAGGAACAGCCAGCTAAAAACAATAAACATAAAACAAAGTAAAAGTTTTTCATAAATAAATTTTAAAACTCCGTCTCCTTAATCTCTGGCGCTCCAACATTTTTAAATAAAGCTTTCGCTTTGTCTTTAGAGCATTCGCTGTCTGGCGCAAACATAGCAAACTTATGACAAGTTAAATCTTTGTCAATCACAGGCGGTTCAATATGAGGGAGTCCGCAAGCATACATTAGAGCGCCAATCGATCCAAAAGCGGAAAACAAAATAGTCAATTCAAAAATAATGGGAATAAAAGCCGGCAAAGACCAAAAAGGCTTTCCTCCCACAATGATTGGCCAACTCACTGCTGAAGTCCACCAAGTGAACCACAAACCAAACAAACAGCCGCTGATTCCACAAACCAAAGCCACCCAAGGTATCCATGAGCGGGAAGTCTTTGTCGCCTCCTCTAAACCATGCAAGGGGTAGGGTGTAATCGTGACAGGCTTTATTTTTCCCTCTTTATAAATTTTTTCAACTGCTTTTAAAAATTCAGTTTCATCTTCCCATATAGCTGACACACCCGCCTTAGCCTTATAACGAGACAGGTCTTTTAATTTAAAAGAGGAAAGTTTAGGAATTTTAAATTTCAATGCGCTTCCTTTTTTCCAACAGGCAAGACAGGCTTGACTTCAGAAATTGAAATGGCCGGCAAAACCCGAATGTATAATAAAAACAAAGTTAAAAACATGCCAAAACTGCCAATGAGAGCGCCAAAGTCAAAAAAGGTCATTTTAAACAACCCCCAATTGGCCGGCAAAAAGTCCCTATGCAAAGAAGTGACAATAATCACATATCTTTCAAACCACATGCCTATATTTACAAAAATAGAAATTATAAACATGGCTTTAATATGACGGCGGATTTTTTTTAGCCAAAACAACTGAGGAATGAGCACATTGCAGGTGATCATAATCCAATAAGACCACCAATAAGGGCCAAAAGCTCTGTTTAAAAAAGCATACTGCTCATAAGAAGAGCCAGAATACCAAGCCATAAAAAATTCACAGGCGTAAGCATAACCCACCATCATACCTGTCGCCATGATAATCTTATTCATGTTTTCCATGTGATTGAGTGTGATATAATCTTTAAATTTAGGAACAAAAGCCCTTACTAAACACATTAAAGTGACCACCATTCCAAAACCAGAAAAAATAGCTCCCGCTACAAAGTAAGGGGGAAAGATGGTCGTATGCCAGCCGGGAAGGCCAGCCACCGCAAAGTCAAAAGAGACAATACTATGAACAGACAAAACCAAAGGGGTGGAGAGAGCGGCTAATATCAGATAAGTCATTTCATAATGACTCCAGTTTCGCCCGGTGCCTCTCCAGCCTAAAGAAAGAGAGCCATAAATAAACCTTCTCAATTTGTTTTTGGCGCGATCTCTCAACACAGCCAAATCAGGCAACATGCCTATATACCAAAAAGCCATAGACACTAAAGCGTAAGTTGAAATAGCAAAGACATCCCAAGTGAGAGGAGATCTAAAATTGATCCACAAAGGGCCTCTTTGATTGGGATAAGGAAAAAACCACATAAACAGCCAAGGACGGCCTAAGTGAATCACAGGAAACAATCCTGCTGTTAAAACAGCAAAAACTGTCATAGCTTCCGCCGTTCTCGCAATAGAGGTTCTCCACTTTTGACGAAATAAAAACAAAATAGCTGAAATTAAAGTTCCCGCATGGCCAATGCCAATCCAAAAAACAAAGGTGATAATATCAGTTCCCCAAGCTACAGGATGATTGACACCCATAAGCCCCATACCAACCATTACAATGGCTGTTAAAACCGCTGTATAAAAAATAAAAAGAGTGTTAGCTGAAATTAAAGCCCCAAAATATTTTAAGCCTGGCCTTGTTTCAACCAAGCCGGCAATGTCATCCGTCACCTGCTTTAAACTTTTCTTTCCTAAAACTAAAGGACTGCGGTTAATCATTTTGCCTCTCCCATTTTTAATGATGAGCCTCTTCTTTTTTATAATGGCCTTTAGGTTTGCCGGAGGGTTTCTTATTCCTTATTTTTGTTCTGTATTTGACGGCTGGTTTTGTATTCAACATATCATCCAACAAAGCATAGCTGTTTTTTGCATGAAAAAGCTGACTGACTTTAGACTCGGAATCGTTTAAATCTCCAAAAGTGATGGCCTCTGCCGGACAAGCCAGCTGACAAGCTGTTTGGACATCACCGTCTTTTAACTCTCTGTTTTCTTTTTTTGCTCTGGCTTTTCCCTCTTGAATCTTCTGAACACAAAAACTGCATTTTTCCATAACTCCCCTGTGTCTCACTGTCACATCAGGGTTTAAAACTAAATTCAAAGGCTCTTCTCTTTTGGTGTAATCAAACCAATTAAAACGGCGCACCTTATAAGGACAGTTGTTGGAGCAATAACGAGTCCCCACACAACGATTGTAAATCATGTCGTTTGTTCCTTCTGTGCTATGAACAGTGGCCAACACCGGACACACTGTCTCACAAGGGGCATTATCACAATGCATGCAGACAATGGGCTGATGAACAGCCTCAGGCTGCGAAGGATCTCCCTTGTAGTAACGATCCACTCTAATCCAATGCATTTCACGCCCTTGAAGAACATATTTTTTTCCAACTGTGGGAATATTGTTCTCTGATTGACAAGCCAGCATACAAGTCCCACAGCCATTACAGCTATTGAGATCAATAGACATTCCCCACTTATGCCCCTTATATTTATGCTTAGACCACATACTAGGGACCTTATGAGAATGGGGCATTCCAGAGGACGGATCCTGTTTAAACTCTTCTAAGGTGGTCTCTAAAATAATATCCCGCCCTTCCATAGAGTGATGCCCCTGCGCATTCGCCAAGGGAATAAACTGATTTGTTTTTTTAATTTCAACAGGGATATTTATAAAATCATCTGATTGAGCCAGAGGATACGCATTCACTCCCTTGTTGTTTCCCACAAAGCCGGCTTTTGTCCGGCCATAACCCACAGCCAAAGCTAGAGTGTGATCGTCCTGGCCCGGCTGAATATGAACAGGAGCTTGCAGTTTTTGATCTCCCGCTTGAATTAAAAGAACTTCTCCCTCTTTTAATTTTTCCTGAACAGCGGTTTTAGGTGAAACACACAAATAATTCTCCCAGCAGATTTTAGTCACAGGATCAGGAAACTCCATAAGCCAAGCCACATTAGATAAATCCCCCTGCTTTAAAGCGGAGCTTTCATAAAGCTGAAGGGAATATTTTTGTTTCACAGGGGATTGATGCTTTTTAATACTGTTGAGAGCCTCCACTCTAAAAGAGCGGCTGGCAGAAGTTTTTAATTGATTAGAGCCATAAACCCCTGCTTTTAAAAATTTATCCCAAAAAGAAAAAGCTCTGCCCTTCTCCCAGTTTTGCTTTATAAATTCATAAAAATTATCAGCTGAAATTTGTTGAGAGCCGCTGAGTTTGATCCAAGAGATCAAGCTGTCCTCAAAAGCTCTGGTGTTGTAAAGAGGGCGAATGGCCGGCTGTTGTATTGTCCAAACACCTTTTTTGAACTCCCAGTCAGACCACTTTTCCAAAGGATGAGAATCGGGAACAACATAATCCGCATAAAAACCCGTTTCATCAATTCTGTCCCCTGTATAGATCACTAATTCCGCCTTTTTTAAAGCAGATAAAAATTTCTTTTTGTCAGGATAAGAATAAACAGGATTTAATCCATGAACAATCAGCCTCTGCACTTGACCCTTATTGAGCTTATCTATCAACTTCTCCATTTGAGAGTAAGAGCCAGGCTCATAAGGATAATGTTGAGAGTGATTGACAGTCCGTCCATCATTTTTAAGAGCCGAGTTTAAAAAATTCACCAGAGTATGAGCCTGCGCTGAATCTTTACCCCTTAAACCGCCAAATAAAATCAGTGATTTTCCCTTGTTTTGAATCAAATGCCCAGCCCATTCCTCCCATTTTTTAGCGGGAATGTTTAAGCCGGCAAAAGCCGGCTGATAGCTTTTCATCAACTGTTTCAATCGGGCGGGAGCAGAAAAAGCCCCTTGCTTTATCAACTGGTCAGTTAAAGCCATAAGAGCAGTTAAATTGTCTTTGTTTTGAATGCGATGCCTTTCATCCGCATTAGAACCTGTCAAAGACATCAAAGATTCCAGCGCCACCAAACGACTCATCTGGTCAGTGGGCTTTCGGGTTTTTGCAAACTGCCTTTGAAACTCTGTCGGAGACAAATAAGCCCCTAAAAAGTCACAGTTGAGAGACCATATAAATTGAGCTTTTGAAATATTATAGGAAGGAACAACAGATTTCCCATAAGAGTGCTTTTGAGCCAATGCCAAATCTTCTCTGCTAAGCGGCTCCCAAACATAATGTTCTGCTTTAAAAACAGAGCGAAAGGCTTTAAACAGTTTTTGCGTTGAAGGAGAGGGAATGCGGTTGGTAAGAAGGGCTGTGCTCCCTTTTTTTAACTCCTCCACCGTTGCCTTATCCAGCTCTTCAAAAGAAATGCGGATGCTTTCTTTATTTGTCCTTTCATCATTAAATAAGTTCTGTTGAGGGGCTTTAAGTCTTTCGGGATCATACAAGCTCAAAATATAAGCGCAGGCTCTTGGCGATAATCCCTGTCCATTTAACAGCTTGGCCTCCTCATTCCCTTCAATTTTTATAGGCCGCCCCTCTCTTGTTTTAATCACAGTGGAAAAACCCTCTCCTCCATCATAATAAGAAGAGGCATAATAGTTGGCTTCCCCGGGAATAATATCCACCGGGCGATTCACATAAGGCACCAGCTTTTCTGTGGGACGCCTCATACAGCCCGCGCTGGCTAAAGCCAAGCCCGCTCCCATAATCTGTAAAAACTCACGGCGGGAGGAGCTTATCTCCTCTTGAGTGGGCAAAAAAGACAAAAACTCTTTTTTAACAGACTCTTGAATAGCTGGACTATTTTTATAATCTTCTAAACTTAACCAATATTGTTTTTGATCTTTGCTCATATTTTATCTTTCTAATCCATCAATTTCTTTTTTCAGTTTTTCTATAGACAGCCTTCCCTATTTATCATAAATACGCCTATAGTTTTTGAATAATTTGAATGCTTGCCTCTCCTGCAACTAAACATATAAAGCATCATTGTTTCCCTTTTTAAATAAAAATCTCAATAGTGGCAAGTGGAACAGTTAACAGGGGCTTGACTATGCCCTCCCTCTTTTAGTTCCTTTAACATCTTATTGTCCTCCGGAGCCTGTCGGTGACAATTCACACACCAGCCCATAGACAAGCTCTTATATTGATAGACAAGCTCCATATTTTCAACAGGCCCATGACAAGTGGCGCAGTCTTTTCCCGCTTTGATATGGTGAAAGTGAGAAAATTTTACATAATCGGGAAGAAGATGAACTTTTTGCCAGGCAATAGGCTTGTTCTCATTATAAGCTGTTGTGATTTTTTTAATCCAAAGGCTGTCAGTTTTCACTAATCGGTGGCAGTTCATACACACATTCAGACTGGGCAGTGAGGAATGCTTGCTGACATCCACACCCGCATGGCAATAACGGCAGTCTATCTTATACTGCCCCGCATGCAGTTTATGAGAGAAAGGGACCGGCTGATCGGGCTGATAGCCGTCATTGTAAAGCAAACTGATTTTATTGTTAGCCAAAAGGTAAAAAAAGACAAAAACAAAGGAAAAAAAGCCTAAAATAAGGACAGCTCCTGTTGGTTTCTTCCTTAAAATTTTTTCTTTAAAACTCAAATTTGACCTCAATCTTTTTAAATCCAAAGGGATTGAAAATCTACTTTTCTAAATACACTGATCTTATTTGAAACTTCGTGTTTTAGCGGATCCCCGCTTCCGCTGGCCTTCTGCCTTACGGGGAAGACAGAACACAAGAGAGGAAAAATCAAACAAAATCAGTATAATGATCAATTAACTACTGGATAGAAGGCTAAATGGCAAATAATTTTTTTAAAAAAAGACTTTGTGTCAGTGGGGCTTCGCTGGGTCATTGTTTGAGATTTTCAGTTTGGATTGTTTAGTTTCTTTTTTCAAAAAGCCCACAAACAAAGTGTTTTTGAGTTATTTAAATAAAAAAATTCAAGAAGAAGAAGAAGACAGCCGATAGTTGTTATAGAAACAAAAAACAAAGGAGTATGTATGAACAATCTAATTCTTTTAATTTCTATCTTAATTGTAAACCCTGCTCTTGCAGAGAAAGTTAATGTTGAAAATTTGATTAAATATTACACGGAACTATCCAATTTGGCTAAGAAAACCGATAAAAAAGTAGAAGATGGCTATTTCAGAGCCCTAAGAGAGACTAATGGTACTTACAGTAAATTCGAATTAGACAGCCAAAAAGCAGATAAAGATTACGAAGAAATGTCAAGCAAAAGATACTCACTCTTTAAAGAAATAGAATCACTAAGTAACAGCCCTTCTGATCTCACTATAAAATCTTTAAAAGAGAGCGCTGAAGAGCTCAAAGCAAAAATAAGAAAGGAGATTATTAGCCGAGCAATCCTTGAAAAGACTAGAAACCTATTAGATCATTGGAACCGTCACTTAAAAGTGGCAAAAAGTAACTCTTCACATGCTAAAAGTAGCCGGCGCGAGATTGATAGATGCTTACAATCTCTAAAACAACTGCCAAAATGACAGCACATAATCTTCCTTAAAAAAATTACAATACAATTAAAAACTTTTTCTCAAATAAAATCTGAAAAAAATCTCTCGTATCCTATAACTCTTATGTTTTGAATACGATGCTTCTTATCATATTCCTCATCTTTAATCAGCTGAAAACTTCAAATCCGACCCGTATATTTTGTCTTTTTCAACTGATTGATCTCAATCTTTGATAAACCTGTTATTTCAGAAATAAATGAGACTTCTAAGTTCTTGCTCAACATATTTAAAGCAATTTCTTTTTGATTTTCCAATTTGCCTTCTATTTTTCCCTCTTCTCTGCCCTTTTCTCTGCCCTCTTCCAATAAG
>JAPPIY010000326.1 GCA_026914095.1 Oligoflexia bacterium | reverse complement strand
CACACAGGCTGTCTATGTTTAATCTTCTTGAAGAATATGCTAAAGCCAGTAATACACAACATGACACTGTATACATTCAAAAAGAAGAATGGGGTACTGGAGAGCCTGGAGGGACTCCTCTTTTAATAAAAAAACCAGATAAATCATTGAATGTATTAATTGGGAAGTTACCTCAAGCTAAAAAGATTTTAGAAACTAAAGGACAAGATGCATATAACAAAGAAGCAGATTCTCTTATTAAGAATTTTAGGATAATTATTGAAAATGCTATTGAGTCTGTTCTTCTTACAGGTATTGTTAAACGGCATAAAAGACAAATTAATTCAAGACAAGTTACAGAGCTTGCTAAAATTAAAAAGGAGGACTGTAAATTGATTGATGATTTGATGACAAAGTATTCAAGGTTTTTACATTCTGAATCTGGTGAGACTTCAGGGCCACTTCCTAAACCTGAAGATCTAAAAGAAGATTTTGAATCACTCACAAGTTGGATAAAAGAATTTGAAAACAGACCACCAAACTAAATTAAAATGAAAGAAGAAAAACAAAAACAAATTGAAGAAGAAAATTAACAAATAACAAAATGGAGGAGCTGACTATGTTTGACTGGAAAGCAATTGATGAAAAAAAGGCGCAACTGGATAAACTGCAGCCTTTTCCACAAAACACACTTAAAAGCCTTCAAGAGAAAATAGCTTTGGAATGGACTTACCACTCCAATGCGGTAGAAGGCAATACTTTGACGCTAAAAGAAACAAAGGTGGTTCTGGAAGGGATAACTATTGGGGGTAAAAGCGTTAAGGAGCATTTGGAAGCCATTAACCACAATAAAGCTATTCAATACTTAAATGAACTCATACAAAATAAGGAAAACATCAGTGAATGGCAGATTAGGCAAATTCATTCCCTTGTTTTAAAAAAAATTGATTCAGACAATGCAGGCGTCTACCGAAAAGAGAATGTGCTTATTTCTGGAGCTAAGCACACTCCACCGGATTGTATTCTTGTCCCTGATGAAATGAAAAAACTGCTTGACCGTTATCAAAATAAATGGAAAGCTTTGCATCCTTCTGAAAGAGCCGCTTTATTGCATAGTAACTTTGTTAAAATTCACCCCTTTGTAGATGGAAATGGCAGAACGGCCCGTCTTCTTCAAAATTTTGAGCTTATGAAAGAAGGGTTCCCTCCCATTGTTATCAAGAAAGAAAAACGATTGGAATATTACAATGCTTTAGATAAAGCGCATACTTCTGAAAAGATAGAAAGTTTTATGAAGTTTTCTTTGGAATGTTTGGAAGAGTCACTAGAGTTATATTTGAAAACTATAAAAAAAGCTAAGAATGATGAGAGAAGCGGAAATAATAAAAGTTATGTAGAAGACGAAGTTACTGAGACAAGCCTAGCCCGGCCTTCTTTTAGAGAAGATGAAAGCTCACAAATTCCCGCTCTTCAATTGTTGCAAAATATGGGTTGGACTTATTTAGAGCCAGAAGAAGCCTTAAATTTTCGTAAAAATAGTCCAAGAAATGTTTTGCTGGAAGATATTTTAGAGCCTCAACTTAGAAAGATAAATCAAATTCAATATAAAGGCTCGGCCTATCAATTTACATCTGCCAATATTTCAAATGCTATTCATGAATTAAAAACAGCGCCTTTTGAAGGTTTAATTAAAACCAGTGAGAAAATATTTGATTTGCTCGCTTTGGGTAAAAGTTGCATGGAGACTATACAAGGAGATCGTAAAAGTTATGATTTGAAATATATTGATTGGGAACAGCCAGAAAATAATGTTTATCATGTTACAGATGAGTATAATGTGGAAACTTTCCGCTTTGATGAAAGTAAAAGGCGGCCGGATATTGTTCTTTTTATAAATGGCATCCCTATAGTTGTCATTGAGTGTAAAAGGCCGGATATTTCCGAGCCTATAGAAGAAGCTATTTCACAACATATCAGAAATCAAAAAAACAGGGAAATCCCTCACCTATTTACATTTTCTCAGATTTTAATAGCCTTATGCCCTAGCAACACCAAAATAAATAAAAATCGGTGCATGTATGGAACCACAGGCACAGAAAGAAAATTTTGGCACCCATGGAAAGAAGAAACACAATTTAAAACAGAGCTTGATCAGTTGATAAACAAAACTCTGCCACAAGAAAAAAAGGAAAAGCTTTTTGCGGGAAGATACAGTCATTTTCTCAAACATTTTGATGAGTTGGAAACATCTCCCAGACAAATCACAAATCAAGATATTATATTATATGGCCTTTGCCGCCCTCAAAGAGCGCTTGAGTTTATTAAAAAATTCATTCTCTATGATGCTGGCGCAAAAAAGATTGCTCGGTATCAGCAATATTTTTCAGTAAAAAACACACTTAAAAGAATCACCAATGCAGAACCTAATGAAAAAAGACCCAACGGAGTGATCTGGCACACTCAGGGAAGCGGTAAATCTCTTTCTATGGTGATGCTGGCCAAAGCTATAGCTATGGAGCCAAAGATAAAAGAGCCAAAAGTCATTCTTGTCACAGACAGAGTCAATTTAGATGAGCAAATTTATAAAACCTTTGATAATTGCGAAGTTCCCTTAAAACAGGCAAAAAGCGGAACAAACCTTGTTGAGATTTTGCAATCTTCAAAAGCAACAGTTATCGCGACAACAGTCTTTAAATTTGAAACAGTAGCTAATTCCAAAAGTATAGTGATGGACTCCAATGACATTATTGTTTTAGTGGATGAAGCTCATAGAACACAATATGGCTTAGCAAATGCCAAAGTTCGTAAAGTTTTTCCAAAAGCTTGTTTTATCGCTTACACCGGCACTCCTTTAACAAAGACAGAAAAACACACGATGAAAAAATTTGGAGAAATTATCGGCTCTCCCTATACAAGCCGTGACGCTTTGGAAGATAATGCCATTGTGCCTCTTTTATATGAAGGCAGGCTAGCGCCACAGGAAATCAGCAAAAACCTGCTGGACAGAATGTTTGAGAGAATCACAAAAGATCTCTCAGAAGAGCAAAAGGCTGATCTGAAGGGAAAATACAATCGCAGTAATCAACTGGCTAAAACCGATCAAAGAATTTTTATGATTACTGCGGATATTAGCTCTCATTTTTCCAGAATGTGGAAAGGAAAAGGCTTTAAAGGGCAGTTAGCGGCAAACTCTATATCCAGCGCTTTAAAATATGAGAAATGTTTTAAAGAATTAGGAGAGGTTTCTGTGGCTGTTATTGTTTCAAAAACAGATGATCGAAAAGATCATAAAGATATTATGGAAGATGAAACTGATTTACAAAAGCACGAGCAAAAAATAAAAAAGAATTTTGGAGACTATAAAAAATATGAAAAAGAAATAATAGAAAGTTTTAACAGTGAAGAAGGGCCAGATATTTTAATAGTTGTCTATAAACTTTTAACAGGTTTTGATGTTCCCAGAAATACCGTTCTCTATATTGACAAGCCAATGGAAGGGCATACTCTCTTGCAGGCAACAGCCCGAGTAAATAGGGTTTTCCCTCATAAGGAATTTGGTTATGTGATAGATTATCACGGCAATTTACAAAAATTTTTATCTGCTGTTGCTCATTATGATAATTTAGCGGAAAGAGCCAGTAATATAGAAATGGATTCCTTTGACAGACAGGAAGCGCAAAATTCTATTCGTAAAATAGAAGAAGAAATCAACAAACTGCCAGAATATTACTCTAATCTTACTGCTTTATTTAGATCAGTAAAAAATAAAAGAGACTTAAGCGCTTACGAAGACAGCCTTGTTGAAAAAGAAAAAAGAGAAGGTTTTTATGAAAAGTTTTCACAATTTGGGAATTGCCTGCATCAAGCGCTGTCATCTGCTGACTTCATAACAAAAACTCCCAATACTAAAATAAAAAAATATAAGGAGGAATTGAAGTTTTTTTGTAAATTAAAAAAACACATTCAAGAAGTGTATGCGGAAAGTGTTGATTATAGAGACTATGAGCCAAAAATTGAAAATCTTTTAAATACTTATGTGCAGGCTGAATCAGCGCAAACAGTTGTTCCTCTAGTTAATATTTATGATACAGAATTTAATTCTAAACTGAACGGCAAGAGCAAGAAATCTAAAGCTTTGATGATTTTACATAACACCAAAAAATACATTTCAGATAACATGGAAAAGGATCATGTTTTTTATGAAAGGCTTTCAAAATTGCTTCAAAATACTTTAAAAGAATATCAAGAAAAACGGATCAATGAAGCTGAATTTTTGCAAAAAGCCATCAAGTTAAAAGACACAGCATTAACCCGCACAGGGGATGAGCTTCCTTCTGCTTTGGAAGGCGAAGAATCAGCTAAAGCCTTTTTTGGCATTTTAAAAAAGGTGATTGAGAAAAAAAATAGCCTTAGTGAAGAAAATATAAACAAATTGGCAGATATGAGCCTAAAAATTTGCCGAATTGTTGAAAAACATCGTATTGTGGATTGGTTTAAGAATAGGGATATTCAAAACAGAATCAAGAACGAAATAGAAGATTATATTTACGAGCAAAAAGAAAATATAGGTTTCTCTATTGATTTTGCTTCTATTGATCGTATTATGGAAGAAACTATTAAAACAGCCAAGAATTACAACAGATGACAATGCGCCGCGAAACAATTCCCTTTCAATATAAAAATCGGTCATTTTCTATTTCTTTAAGGTATTCATCAAGAAAAACAGTGGGTATTAGTGTGCATCCCGACAAAAAAATAGAGATTACAGCCCCTTCTGGAACTTCTTTTGCATGTATAGAAAGAGTAGTTGAGCGTAAATCCAAATGGATTTCCAATAAACTGGAAGAATTGGAGAAATATCAAATTATGGAGCAAATAAAAGAATACAAGAATGGGCAAAGCTTGAAGCTTCTTGGCAGGGATTACATGATAAAGGTTATTCAAATTCAGGAGTTTGAAGAAGAGCAAATCGTAAAAGAAAAAAATCTTATTAAAATCTATGTTCAGAATAGTAACCAAAAAAAACGAATCAGTTTACTGATTGAAGATTGGTATAGGAACGAGGCGATGGTGTATTTAGCTCAAAAATTTGAACAGTGTTATAAGAAAATAAGAAAATACGGTATTTCAAAACCTCTTTATTATCTTCGGTATATGAGTCAGCGATGGGGAAGTTGCACAGCAAAAGGAAATATTTTATTAAATCCAGAAATCATCCAGCTCCCTTCTCATTGCATTGAATATATTATCATGCATGAGCTTTGCCATTTAAAGTATAGAAATCATTCCAAGGAATTTTACCACTTCTTAGATACAGTCATGCCAAACTGGGAAGATTACTCTCAAGCCCTTGATTCTTTTCTCCAAGTTTAATGCTCTTCATCTATATCAATCCTATAGAATTTGAAACACCGTCTTAGCAAACGCTCAAAGCAGACTGTTACAGCTCTGTTCGGGTTTGCTCTTTTTTTGTATAGCACTCTAAAATGTCTTTTGGTTTTATGTCATTAAACTTTTCTAAAGAGATCCCGCATTCAAAGCCTTCACCCACTTGTTTTACATCTTCTTTAAATCGTCTTAGTCCGGATAAAGGGCCATTGTATATCAGCCGCCCGTCACGCACTAAGCGAATAAAAGAAGAGCGAATGATTTTGCCTTTAGTCACATAACAGCCAGCTACTGTGCCGATTTTAGAAATGTGAAAAATATCACGAACCTCAGCTTGTCCTTGATCTTCTTCTATGGTGTCCGCTTTTAACAAACCTAACATTAATTTTTTAGCTTGATCCAGCAATTCATAAATCACAGAATAAGAATATATTTCAACCGATTTTTCTTTGGCAATTTTAACGGCTTTGCTGTCGGGGCGGACATTAAAGCCAAAAATCACGCCCGAAACAGTAGAAGCTAAAAGCGCATCGCTTTCTGTAATGGCTCCTGATCCAGAATGAATGATTTTTAAAACCGCCTCTTCAGATTTAATGTCTTCTAAACTATTTTTTAAAGCTTCTAGACTTCCTCCCACATCCGCTTTCAGAATAATATTTAATTCTCCTTTTTGATTTGCGGATTGTTCCATTTGAGCTAAAAGCTCTTCGGGATCTAAGTTTGCTTTTTGATTCCCTACTAAGTCGGATTTATCACTTTTTCTTAAAGTCAGTAAATCCTTAGCTGATTTTTCATCAGAGAAAGCGCAAAAACTATCCCCGGCTTGAGGCAGTTCATTAAAACCCATGATCTCTATGGGAAAGCCTGCTAAAACTTCTCGGACAATTTGGCCTTTATCATTTTTCATCTGCCGCGCCCGCCCCATACACTCACCCGCCACTATACTTTCCCCAGAGCGAAGAGTTCCGTCTTGGATTAAAAGACTTACGATACAGCCAACGCCTTTTTCTTTACGCGCCTCTAAAACCACACCTTTGGCAGGGGCTTTGGATTGATATTTTAACTCTTGCACTTCAGCTTGCAGTTGAATTTGCTCCAGCAGTTCTTTAATCCCCTCTCCTTTAAGAGCTGAAATGGGAATAAAGCTGGTGTCCCCCCCCCAGTCTTCAGGAATGATATTGTGTTCAGACATCTGTTTTTTTATCTTATCAGGATTGGCGCCAGGAGAATCCATTTTGCTGATAGCGACAATGATAGGTGTTTTTGCCGCTTTAGCATGATTTAAAGCCTCTAAAGTTTGAGGCTGAACTCCATCATCTCCAGCAACTAAAATCACTACAATATCTGTTGCCTGCGCTCCACGGGATCGCATAGCCGTAAAAGCAGAGTGTCCTGGGGTATCTATAAAAGTAATAGGTTTTCCCTTTAAAAAAACACTGTAGGCTCCAATATGCTGAGTGATGCCTCCTGCTTCTCCTTGAGCTACTTTTGCTTTGCGAATGCAATCCAATAAAGTGGTTTTGCCATGATCCACATGCCCCATAATTGTAACAACAGGGGCTTTAGAAGACAGCTCTTTGGATTTTACTGTTTTTTTGTCCAACTCCTGTAAAATTTCTGTTTCAGTTTGCTTTGTGTTTTTGGCCGCGAAACCAAAAGCAGGAATAACTAAAGCAATGGTTTCAAAATCCAGAACTTCTAAATTTTTTGCATCCACTCCCTCTTTTTTTAAAGTTTTTATAAGAGCCTGTCTTTTTAAACCCATTTTTTTACAGAGCTTTTCTATACTCATCTCTCCATGAATCTTTACAATCCTTTTATGAGATTTTGGGGTGGTGATTTGAGTGCTTTTAAATTCTCCTGCCAGCGCTGTTCTTTTTTTACGAGGCTGGAATATAATTTCTCTTTTTCTAAAGTCTGTGGGATTAAATTTAGAGGAGACATCTTTTTCTGTAATAGGTTTTTTAGGCTGTTTTTTTGCAGGAACAGGCTCCTGCTCTTTATTCCAAAAACTTTCATCTAAGGGGTCTGTGCTTTTAACAGACACTAAGTCCAAACGAATGCTTTTAGAGCCAGAGCTTTGAGTTTTTACTGTTTGAGTTTCTGCCTCTTTTTTAGAAACTTCAGCAGAAGAAGAAACAGCAGGAGCTTTATCGCTGGGCTGTTCTTCAGCCTGCCGTCTGATTATAATTTTTCTTTTAGGAGCTGGACTGCCAGCGGATTTTATATCCTGTGAGCCTCCCTGTTCTTTCTTATCAGATCCCACTGTTGTTTTGGCGGAGGTTTTTTTTGTAATTGTTTTCTTTGTTGTTACAGTTGTTTTTTTCCTAGCAGTTGCTTTTTTAACAGCGCTTGTTTTTTTAGATTTAGCCTCCGTTTTTTTAGAGGCTTGTTTAAAGTGTTTTTCAATTGTTTTTAATAACTCTGGGCTAAGTGTCTCCATGTGATTTTTGACAGGAAGCTTCCACTCCTTTTTAATTTTATTCATTAAAAAGACACTTGTGACTTCTAATTTTTTTGCCAGTTCATAAACTTTCATAAACAATCACCCTTCATAATTTATCAAGCCTTTACTTCTTCTTGAGATTGCTCTTCTGAGTCGGCTTTGTTGGCTTCTGCTTGAGTTGGCTCTTCTGAGTCGGCTTTAGCGACAGCTTCTGCTTGAGATTGCTTTGCTGAGTCGGCTTTGCCGACTTCTGCTTGAGATTGCTCTGCTGAATCGGCTTTAGCGCCGGCTCCTTCTTGCGCTTGCTCTTCGGAAGACATTTCAGTTTGTTCCAACTTGTCTCCCTCCAACTGAGCCAGCTCTCTTTTTAATATCTCTTCAGCTTGTTCTTTCAAACTGGAAGATAGAGGTTTTTTCTCTTCTTTAGCATCCTGTAATTTAGGAAGCTCTTTGCCTTCATCGGCATATTTCTTCAATAAATCTTTAGCCGACTGAATCAGCTTTTCCGCCACGGCGGAATCTTCTAACTCAGGGATTGGTTTTAAATCAATGGCTTGGGCTTGGGCTAACTGCTCGACTTCAGTGTAACCATATTGAAATAAACTTTGAGCTTTTGTTTCTGACATCTCTGGAACTAAAGATAAGTTAAACAGGGCTTCTTTTTTAGCTTGTTTTGATTCTTGCTCTGAAACTAAATTTAGATTCCAGCCTGTCAATTTAACAGCTAAACGGACATTTTGCCCTTTTTTTCCAATAGCCAGAGAAAGCTGGTCATCAGGGACAATAATCTGCATCTTTTTTTCCTCTTCATCCATTAAAATTTTTGAAATTTTAGCAGGAGCTAAAGCATTGCAAATATATTGAACCGGATCATTTTCCCATATAATGACATCCACTCTTTCCCCTTTTAGCTCTTGAGTGATATTTTGAATGCGGCTTCCTTTAATTCCCACACAAGAGCCTACAGGATGAACTGCGGGGTCTGTGCTATAGACAGACATTTTTGCCCTTTGACCAGGCTCTCTTGCGGCGGATACAATTTTGACAATTCCCTCACTCACTTCAGGCACTTCGGCTTCAAACAGTTTAATCAAGTACTGTTCATGGGCCCTGGACATAATGATTTGAGGCCCTCTTGTGGTTTGACGAACTTCTAGCAGATAACCTTGAATGCGGTCTCCAGACTTATACGGCTCGCCGGGGATTTGCTCTTTCCTTGGTATATAGGCTTCTGTTTTGTCTAAATCCACAACAATCATCCCAGGATCGACCCGTCTCACCACTCCATTTGCAATCTCTCCCTTTCTTTTTTCAAATTCATTGAAAATAATTTCATGTTCAATACTGCGAAGATTTTGAATGATAATTTGCTTAGCGGCTTGAGCGTCAATACGGCCTAAATCTTTTAACTCCAGACGCATTCCCACTTGATCCCCAATATGAGCCGAAGGGTCCAGCTCTTTAGCTGAGCTGTATTTGATTTCTATCAATTCATCTTCAAACTCTTCATCCGAAACTATCTTTTTAAACTCAAAAAGCTCTAGCTCCCCGGTGTCTTCGTTGTATTTCACTTCAATGTCGCGATAAGTGCCATATTTTTTTCTCACGGCGGATAAAACCCCCTGCACAACAGAGTTAATAACAACAGCTGGGCTGACTCCTTTGTCTTTGCTGACCTGCCCAATCACCTGGCTTAAATTAGATAAAAAATCTAAAGACATCATTCACCTCTCTTTTTGTTTGTTTTTTTAAGTTTAAAAATTAATTTTGCGGTTTTTATTTCTGAAAATAGAACAGAAAACTCTGACTTTAAGCGCCTAAAGCGCAGAGCCTCGCTAGAGACAGAAATCAAATCTGCTGTAAAAGATCGAGTTTGAAAGTTTTTATTTTTGCCTTTAATTTTTACCAAAGAGTGAGTGGTGAGATGGATAGCTCTGCCAATAGACTCTTCAAAATGCCATTTTTCTCTCAATTGTTTTTCTATGCCAGGGCTGGAGACTTCCAGACGGTTTTTTTCCAAAAGATAGGGGAGTTCAGATTGAAGGAGAAAACGCAAACTGTAAAATACATTTTCACAGTCCTCCAAATTAACTGTCTGATTTTTTTTATCAATAAAAACCTGCAAACGATCCCTGTGTTTATAAATGTCATAAACACGGCAGTTATTTTGCTCGCTGGCTGTTTCCGCTATCTCTTTAATTTTTACAAAGTCCATAATTTTCCTTTTTTAATTAAGAAAAAAGAGGGCTTTTTGACCCTCTAGCAAGGCTGTATATCAAATAAAAAAGCAAAAAACAAGCAAAAAATGCCTTTAAAATCCTTATTTTAGCAGATTGATTCTAAAAAAAACTTAAGAAATTATCAGTTTGTTGTTAAGAGAAAACATTTTTAGAGATCTGGCGATTCCTCTTTATTATACGGATTGGGTCTGAAAATTTAGTATTGTTTAGTTTCAGGGAGAAATAGGTTGCTATATAAAGGAGAAAGAACAAAGGAGGAATTATGGATTACATCCACGCGCCACGACAACGCCGTCAACCCGTCGAGCGATACAAAATAGTAAAAAGAGCATAAAAAAATTAGCCAAGCAATATGATATAAACGCTAATACGGTGTTTAAATGGAAAAAGCGGGATTTTGCGCATGATGCGCCAAGAGATCCTAAAAACCCACATTCCACTGTTCTAAGTAGGGAGGAAGAGGCTTTAATAACAGCCTTTCACAAACACATTCTCCTGCCCTTAGATGATTGTCTTTATTGGCCATTTTCTTTTGAAAAAGCAGTAAAGCCGATTGGCTGGCTTGCTATTTCATTAACTTGAGACATTGTTAAGTCATGACTCAGTAAAATCTCATCGTTTTGAGTGAGTGTTAGTTTATTAACTGTATCTATAGTCAGCTTTAAAACTTTCCATTTGCTACAGTTCGTTTTTACTTCATGCGGAGTTGATGCTAAAGTTTGACCTCTCTTTTTCATTTATCCTCCTCTTTTAAATAAGTTTTTAATTTTAATCCACAAACTTTCTTTTTTAGATTCTTGAGCTTTTGGTTTAGATTCAAGAGCTTGACCCGACTTGCCTCCATTTTCTTTAAGGTATTTTTTAACTTCTTCTGAGTCTATCGTATCAAAAGGAGTTTGTCCTTTGTTGTTAATAGCATTGACATCCGCTCCATGTTTTATCAGAGCTTTAGCTATTCCTAAATTTTCTGCAAAATGCAAAGGGGTATTTCCATATTTATTTTCTCTTGCATGGAGTTCTCTTCTGCTTTTTCTTTTTAACAATGAATTGATAAACCCCGCTTGCTTTTTTAGTCTGTGGATTACTGCTCTATCATTGTTATTCATTACAAGCTGGTGCAGAAATGTAAACTTCCAACAAAAACCTCCTTGTTCTTTGAGAAACTTTTTTACCTCTTCTGAAGTTACACTATCGCAGGGTGTATTATATCCAAAAGTTCTATCAAATGAATCATCTTTAGTTTCAGCATTGATATTAGCTCCATGTTTCAATAATAGCTCTGCAACTTTTATAGTTCCTACTTGATGGAGAGGGGTATATCCTGAACTATCCTTACTATTAACATCCGCACCAGCATCTATTAAAGCTTTTGATATTTTTAGACTCATACTAGCATAACGAAGAGGAACGCCTATTGTTCCTTTCCCTGCATTGACATCCGCTCCATTTTCTAATAGAAGCGCTACTATTTTTAAATTACCTTCGTTACTTGCTAAATGAAGCGGTGTAAAACCTCCTTCATAACCATAATCTGTAATTACAGCATTAACATCCGCTCTCTGTTTTAATAGGAAAGATATTAATGATTGATCAGCGTTTTTTTTGATTGCAAGATGAAGAGGTGTAGAGCCAGCTGGTATAGATATTAAATCTTCATCAAAATCAGTACCAAAACTATCTTCCGTTTTAGCATTCACATCCGCTCCATTGTCTATTAAAAGCTTTGCTATTTCTAAACTATCTTTTCTTAACCAATGTAAAGAAGTTTCTCCCAATTCCCCTCTTATATTGACATTCTCCCCTTCTTTTATTAGCTTTTTTACTCTTTCTATATCTTTGTTATAAACAGCCTCATGAAGACTGTTAGCTTTTGGTTTAATTGGTATTGATCTTGAAGCTTCAGAAGTAAGGCTATAAAAAAGAGAGCTTATTAAAAGTAGTTTCATTTTTTATTATTTTACGATAGAAATCCTAATTTCTTTAACTTTTATCCTTCTTTAAATAGTATTCTTCTCTTTGTTGATCTATGTTTTGCTAGTTTAGTACTCAACTAGATGTCTTCTTCTAAAATAGCTTTTATATTTACATGTCTCACACTATACTGACCATTTTCTTTTGAAAAAGCGGTAAAGCCTATCGGCTGGCTTGCTATTTCATCAATTTGAGACATTGTTAAATCATGACTCAGTAAAATCTCATCGTTTTGAGTGAGTGTTAGTTTATTAGCTGTATCTATAGTCAGCTTTAAAACTTTCCATTTGCTACAGTTCGTTTTTACTTCATGAGGAGTTGATGCTAAAGTTTGACCCCTGCCGTTTTTTAAATGAATTATGTCATTCATAGCTAAATGCACAGATAAACCTTTATTGTTAAATCTCACTCCTTGATTTCCGTTAACTAAACGATTAGCTGTATAATTAGCCGGGTTTTTTCCTAAAAGAAGAGCTATCCCGTTGCTTGCTAAAAATGGGTAGCTACAAGCGTTATAACTAAACCTTATCTCAAAAGCAGGACTATACATAAACTTTGTAAAGGATGAAGAGGTTGCTTTTTTAGCTCTCTTTTTTAATAGCTCCACTTTGTGTGTGTGTTCTAGCATAGGGAAGTTTTGCTCTGTAGAATGAGAGTTATTACTGGAAAATACATGTTTTGGCTTGCTGTCAGTTGGCAAATCTTTAGAAAAGACCATAGTGTTTGTTCCTTTCATTATGACAGCTTTGGTGGCTGTGGCTTGATAAGGAAAAGCAACCACAATAGGAGTTAAATCAGGGACACTGATACGCTCTCCTCGCCCTCTTTCACTTAAAACTTCATAATCAAAAGAGCTTGACAGTTTCGTTTCCACTAGCATCTGATCAGAGGAATCTTTTAACATAACATGCAAATCTCCTTCATCTGATAGAGGATGAAGTATGCCTGCTCCATAATTATCCACTTCAGCATCAAATAATTTTCCATTAACATAAATACCAGATATTAAAGTTATTTTTGGGTCTTTAGAAGGATCTAATAAGTGGTTAAAAACTGTGATATAGGTATCTCTATCCATAGCTTTTCTGTTTATTGAAACAGTTCCACTTCCCATGATGCTTTGAGGTTTAGTTTCATACTGACTATTTTTAAAGTCATAATGAGTATAGTTCCATTTTCCACTAAAAAAGGGATTAAACTCATAGCAAGGTTTAAACTTTGTGTCAAAACTGCCGTCTGAGCTTCGTATTTTTAAATCATGCGCTGAACAACAATATTCCTCTATAAACTTTTTGTTTCTTTTAAAAGTTTGATCGTCTAATCTAGATGATAAAGTTGGGCATTGTAATGCATTTGTTTTATAAAATTCTTTTATTTGCCCAAACATGTGTCCCAATTCGTGTAATAATGTTCCTTTTCCAAGCCTGTCAGAACGAACAAAGCTTAACTTGTTAAAAGGAGCTGGATCGGTAGGAAATGCAATTCCATTTTCATCTGTTGCCAAACCTAATCCCATTTTTTTATTTGTGAAAAACTTTTTTGTTCCTACTCCTACTAAATAATCATACATGAAAATTGATTTATGCTTTGCTAGTGATTTGGTATGAAAAGCTTTTAGAATATTTTTCTTGCGCTGTGATGTAAGAGGAACAAACTCTCCAATTTTAATTATTATTTTTGCAATAAAATTTGATGATAATGATTCTTGGATTTCTGTCTGAACAAACATTGCCTTATTGTTTTCTGAAAGAGGAAAGAATCTATCAAACCAATTTATTTCTTTATTTTCTTTTCTGTTTAAAAAATTATCCATAACTTTATCTTCAACTGTGCACTTAGGGCCAATACTCTCATAATTCGCTCTAGCGAGTCCAATTCTAGGAGGTTTTATTTCATGAACTTCAGCCTCAAAATAAGAAATAGAGACCTCATCTTTAAATCTTTCACAAGGAAGCTCTGAATTAAAATCTAAACTAAATGTGAATTTGTATG
>JAPPIY010000036.1:1353-14256 GCA_026914095.1 Oligoflexia bacterium | reverse complement strand
GGGCGCAATGAGTTTGTTTAAAAAAGCTTTATGGGTTGTTGTTTTAACAAGCGGGGGTTTTCTGTGTGTGTTATCTTGTCAAAGGAGCTCTACTCCTTACAAAATCTATTATTTAGATTCTGAAAAAAGACATATAGATTACAGCAGAGCGCCAAAAGGAGATTTAGAGAATAGACCGAAGGAAGAAGAGATCAAATACTTCTTTCCAACAGGGCGCTATCGTCTTGATATAAATGATTTAGATTATGAGGAACTGCCTGATATAAGCTATGACAAGGATTATGACGATGGATATGACTATATCGATTCATACACTATAGAAGAAGGCTGGAATATTGTGGATTTAAAGGGAAATATTTTAAGCGAGTTAGATATAAGAAATAAGTTTGAAAAAGCGGAAGTAGAAGGTGACATGTACTATAGAACAAAAATCAATCCCTATGAATATGAAATAATTTATGAATGGTATGCTCCTCAAGCTGTTGAAACCACATATTACTGCAAAAAAATTCTACAAACAGCAGTCCCTGAAGATTTAATTTTAGATGATAATTTTATAATAAGGCTCTATGACAAAAAAGGCAAGGTCATTGATGAGCATAAAATGAGAAATGGAGCGCATATGGGGACCTACAAAACAAACCCGGCGCTCTATCAAAAAAAAATAGAGGATGGAGGTGTAAGTAACGCTCATTTAATTGGAATGCTAAAGCTCCCTCCAAAAAATAAAAGAAAAGGTTTAAAATATCGTGTTTTAAGGTTGGATAAAAGCGGAAAGCCAAAGTCTTATCTTTATAGGGAAGCTTATAAATATCCTTATCAGTATTATCTGCATGAAGAGCCTCTGCCTCCTTATTCAGAGTATAAATATTGGAAATATTCTAAAGAAACCGGCTGTTACTCTCAAGCGCTTTATCCTTGATTTTACTATTATAGAAACACGAGAGGAATAACAACTTTTACATTCATAACATCAGTTTTGGAGGCAACTCACAATCCGTTTCCAAAAATAGAAAAGTTTTATATGAGGCTCCGATAGATTGGTCAGCTAAGCAAGTAGCTAAGTGGTATATTCAGCTTATTTGTAACTTCTCCAACACCAATTTTTTCAACTAATTTGACAGCGTCTTGTTTAACTTGATGGAATATTTCTTCCGCCTCATCCCTTTTTTCATGGCTCCTCCTTCTGGTATCTTGTTACTTAAAATACCTCTTACAAATGAATCCACTTTTTTAGCGTGAGCCACACAGACAAGATGAAACTGCTTTTAAATAATGAGCTTAGGCCTCATCAAGCTTTAAAACACAAAACACCTTCTCAAATGAATGATATTTGTGAGAGGGCTTGAAAATGATTTTGGCAGTGAATTACTGAACACCTACAGGAATGACGAATCAACAGAAAAGCTCAAACAAAAGTAGTATAATTTCGATAAATTAGGACTTTTTTAGAACTAACTAAAAAGTGACTAAAATCATGTCTATCTGACTTTACTCGTGAGTAAAATCATATTGACCTGATTTTACTTCTGATGGTATATTCTTATTGTATGAGATGCAATCGTTATATTAAAAAGGCTGTTACCTCAGATTTAAAAAGCAAAATGGTGTTTATTTCAGGCCCTAGACAAGTGGGAAAAACAACACTGTCCTTAACTTTTTTAAAACAAGGAGCGGAAGATCATCCAGCTTATTTTAATTGGGATTCCAGAATGGACAGACAAAGGCTTATATCGGGACAGCTTCCCTCTCATCAGCCTTTATTAATATTTGATGAAATTCATAAATATTCCCGCTGGAGAAATTTTTTAAAAGGGCTTTATGATAAACAAAAATCTAAAAGAAAATTTATTATTACAGGTTCTGGAAGTTTAAGACATTATTCCAGGGGAGGTGATTCTCTTCAAGGCCGTTATTATGCTTACAGATTGCATCCTTTTTCTCTCAGAGAGTTAAACAAAAAACCAACAAAAGATGATTTGATGTCATTGTTAAACCTAAGCGGTTTTCCTGAGCCTTTGTTTTCCGGCTCAAAAACAGTTTTGAGACGCTGGACTTACAATTATCTGACACAACTAGTGAAAGAGGATATTAGAGACTTAGAAAGGGTAAAAGAGTTAGATACTTTAGAAGCTCTTATATCAGCTCTGCCTGAGCGGATAGGCTCTCCTTTGTCTGTTAAAAGTTTAAAAGAGGATTTAGAGGTCTCACATGAAACAGTGGATCGCTGGATTAGAATTTTAGAAAACCTGTTTGCTTGTTTTCGTATTGCTCCTTTTTTTGGCTCTAATCAGCTGAGGGCTGTTAAAAAAGAAAAAAAACTTTACTTATACAATTGGACACAAGTTGATAATTTAGGTTTAAGGTTTGAGAATTTAGTCGCCTGTCAGTTGCTAAAATATTGCCATTTTATAGAAGATACAGAGGGCTTTAAAATGGAATTGAAATTTTTAAGGGATATAAATAAAAGAGAAGTGAATTTTGTTGTGCTTAAAAATAAAAAACCTCAATTTGCTGTAGAATGTAAATCTGGAGATAGAAATGTCTCTCCTTATATTAGATATTTTAAGGAGAGAACAAACATCCCTAAGTTTTATCAAGTTCATTTAAAAAATAAAGATTATGAAAAAGACTTTGTAAGGGTGTGTCCCTTTGAAACTTTTTGTAAAGAGTTAAATATGCCCTAACTCTTAGTTTCGTTGTTCTATACTAATTGTGTTTGAATTTTCAAACAAGATCAGTATAAACCGGTATTAAGGCGCTATAAATTTTCATAGCAATATTTCTTTAGAGTTTAAATGGGACATCAATTCTTTTAAAAGAAGGGGAGGGCTTTTTTCTCCTGATAGAACAAGCCATTTGTTTGGGTCTTTTTTAGCCAACTGAAGATAATAGTCCCTTACTTTTTGATGAAAAGAGCTGGTTTCCATTTCCATTCTATCCCGATTGTCTTTTTTTGAAACAAACAATCTCTTTAATGTCGTCTCTGTAGGGAGATCTAATAAAATCCATAGATCAGGCTCGCAATCCTTGCAGATTTGATTCTTTAAAGATTCTACAAAACTTTCACTGATGTCACGCCCTCCACATTGGTAAGCTGAGGTGCTGGCCCAGTATCTGTCAGACACAACTGTTATGTTTTTTTTGAGATGAGGTTTTATAAACTCTTCAATATGTTGTCTTCTGTCCGCATAGTAGAGCAAAGTTTCCGCCAAAGGGGACAAGTGAGTGTTGTCTTTTTCAAGAAGAAGCTTTCTAATTTTCTGCCCAATTTTTGTGCCTCCCGGCTCTTTTGTTTGGACAAAAGGAAGTTTTTGCTCTTTGAGCTTGCCGCACAGCAAATTAAGAAGTGTGCTTTTGCCCGATCCATCAATCCCTTCAAAAACCAAAAAAGCCATATTCTATTTATAAACGAACTTGATTTTTAATATCAAAGCTTATGCTATGCAATATAAATTTTTATCTATAGCTTTAGCCTAAAAATTTTGTTGAAATAGGGCTTGAAAAACTAAACTTAATGTCTATTTAATAAACTCTTATGAATCAGCAGTTTGATTTTTTTCCAAACAGGCAGGCTTTATTTTCTGAGTTAAAAAACTATTCTTTTTCAGGGAAGGAAACAAAGCTAGAAATTCTAAATGGCAGACCGTATTTTATTAATGAATTTTGGACGGCGCGACAAAGACAAGCTCATCGTATTCATGAAATCAGCTATCGGGCTTGTTTTAAGCCGCAGTTGCCGGCTTTTTTTATTGATAGACTAACTAAGTTAGGTGATATTGTCTATGATCCTTTTATGGGACGCGGAACAACAGCTATTGAATCCGCTTTAAGAGGAAGAATTCCTTATGGAAATGATATAAACCCTTTAAGCAAAGCTTTAACAGAGCCTAGAATCAATCCCCCTGTTTTGGATCAAATCATCGGTCGGCTAGCTCAGATTCCTTGGAAAAGCTTTAAAGCAATACAAAATACAAAACTTCTTGTTTTTTATCATCCAAAAACCCTTAAACAAATTGAAGGGCTTCGCTCTTATCTTATAAACAAAAATAAATTAGATAAAGTTGATTCCTGGATTAGAATGGTGGCTCTTAACCGCCTTACAGGTCATTCTTCCGGATTTTTTTCTGTTTGGACACTCCCGCCTAATCAAGCAGTTTCTATAGAGAGGCAAAAAAAGATCAATCAGCAGAGAAATCAAAGAGCTATCTTTAAAAATGTGCCTGAAATTATAGCTAAAAAGTCGGCCAGTTTGCTGTCTCAAGCTGTTCCTTATGTAAAAAAAAGCCTTTTTTTAACTGAACTGTCAGATCAAACCAAAAAAATACCAACAGCTAGTGTTCAACTGACTGTCACTTCCCCTCCTTTTTTAGATGTAGTGGATTATACCGTGGATAATTGGTTGCGTTGCTGGTTTTTAGGGATCGATTCTCAATTTATACCTATTACAAAACATAAAAATATTGAAGAGTGGACGAGTTTCATAAATGGCGCTTTAAAAGAGCTAGCTCGCATCACTCGCCCTAAAGGTTATATTGCCTTTGAAGTAGGTGAAGTGAGGAGAGGGAAAATCAAACTGGAGGAATCAGTTATCTTAGCTATGAAAACACTTCCTTTAAAAGTTTTAGGAGTTATGATCAATCAACAACACTTCACAAAAACAGCCAATTGCTGGGGAATCACCAACAACAAAAATGGAACAAATAGCAATCGTATTGTTTTAATGCAGAGAACATAATGGAAAAGCCAACGGACAAGCAAATAGAGAATCTTTTAACTCAAAATATTGTTTCAATAAAAGATTTTCCTTATGAAATTATTATTAAAAGTATTTTCAATAAAAAAGTTAAAAAATTTGATACAGATAAAAACAAAATTTGTTTGAATCGAATGGCTCAGGCTATGAAAGATATTTGTAAAAAATCAGAATCAATTCGGAAATCAAGAAGGAACGAAGTTGGCAATGCTATGGAAAATATCGTAATTTTAGCTTTAAACAGATATAAACTGTCAGCTGAAAAGCCAAAAACGAGTAAAGGAAAAAATAAAACAACAGGATACCCGGATATAAAAATTAAGACTTCTGATACACCTATTTATTTAGAGGTAAAAACTTATGAGAAAAAAAATTATCAAACAAGTTTTCGATCTTTTTATTTTTCTCCTTCGAAAGATCCTAAAATAGACGCCTTTCATCTTCTTGTTGGTTTTGAAATAATTGAAAAAGATAATAATTTTATTCCAGTGGCGTTTGAACTCTTAGATTTATACGGTTTAAAATGTGATCTAAAATATGAATTTAACTCAAACAATAGGCGTTTATACAATAAAAAACATATTCTGATTAGAGGGGATAAAAATTGTTTCAAAGGAATGAGATTATGAAGGCCATCAAAAAACTGTATTTTAAGCCTTTAATGGAATTGGTGGAGCAGGCTCATCAGATTCACAGCAAAAATTTTAAGCCGGGGCAGGTGCAGGCCAGTCAGCTTTTATCTATAAAAACAGGAGCTTGTCCTGAAGACTGCGCTTATTGCTCCCAATCCGCTAGATACCAGACAAAAATTAAAAAAGAAAAACTTTTAGATCTAAAGACAGTTCTAAAAAAAGCCAAACTGGCCAAACAGCAAGGCGCGACCCGTTTTTGTATGGGAGCCGGCTGGCGGGAAGTGAAAGACAACAGCCAGTTTGACAGAGTGTTGGAAATGGTGCGAGGAGTGAATGAGCTTGGCTTGGAAGTCTGTTGCGCTTTAGGCATGCTCAATCGGGATCAAGCTGGAAAATTAAAACAGGCTGGTTTGTATGCTTATAATCACAATTTAGACACTTCACCGGAATTTTACCCTAAGATTATAAGCACACGGACTTATCAAGATCGTTTGGATACTCTTAAGCATGTTAGAAAAGCGGGTTTAACAGTATGCACAGGGGGCATTTTAGGCTTAGGAGAAAGTCATGAGGATCGTTGCTCTTTTATTCAGCAACTTACTTTACTGAACCCTCCCCCGGAAAGTGTCACAATAAATACTCTGGTTCCTATTAAAGGCACTCCTTTAGAAAAACAAAAGCCTGTTTCCGCCCTTGAAGTGGCGAGAGTGATCGCAGTTTGCAGGATACTTCTGCCTCAATCCATGATCCGATTGAGCGCAGGCAGGAAAAATAGGAATCCCTCTGAGCAGTTCTTATGCTTTTATGCCGGCGCCAACTCTATTTTCATAGGAGACAGGCTTTTAACAGCTGATAACCCAGACTTAGAGACAGACCATAATATGTTAAAATCCATGGGACTGCGAATCAGCGCATCTGAACAAAGTAGGATTTGCTGATATAATAATGAGGCTTTTCGTTGTTTGGCATTAAAACTGAAATTTTGGGAATTAGAGGCTTAACTTTGCATGGCTCCTTTATTTACTCTGTTTTTTAGAGGCTTTTTCTATTTCTTTTTGTTTTAATTTTATCCTTATTTATTTCCCAGAGAAATTGCTCAAAACTCTTTCATTTCCTTAGTTTGACGATTCTTTATGCGAAGTTGAGTCTATAATTCCCGAATTTTCAAATAGGACAGTCGGGGTTTTAAAGACAGATAGGTTATTCTGTCATAGAAAAGCGAGAGTGATGGTTTTCTAATTTTTTATTCACACTTTGAATTTTATCTTGAATTTCATTTTGAAGAGTTTGTATTTTTTTCATGTAAGCTCCTATTTCATAGCCTTTTAAAAATTCCATTTTTAGATCCTCAGGGCAGGCGGAAACTTCTTGTTTCATTTGAGAAAGGCTGTAAATATAACCGGTTTTAAAATTGCAATAGCTTATTAAGCCAGCTGAGAAGCCATTTTTATAAGCTTTGGCTTGAATGGATTTGGATTTAACAGGGCAAATTTTTTGTCTTTCCGCAAAGCTGGTGGATTGAGTTAAGCCTCTAGTGCTGTCTTGACGGCCTAGTTCATACCAATTGATTTCTAAACAGCTAGTGTCTAAGTGGTTACAAGCTGACACAAAACATAAAACAAAGATAAAATAGAAAAAATGTTTTGTTGTCATGAGTCTTTATTAGCATAAAAATAAAATAAAGTATAGAAAAACTTTATAAGTGGAAAATTTTTCCATATTGTGTTTAATGCTTTGTCATATCACTAAGTAGATTTTTATAGATATTATAAGCAATGTCTCTGAGAAAAGTTTTAACTTCTTGGAAATACTTGAATTTATAAATTATACGGATACTGGTTGAGTTTTACAATTTAGGTGAGCTTTCCATCTTCGCGGGAGTTCCATCTTTCTCTGAAAAGCTTCAAATCAAATTAGTAAAAAATCTAAAAACTTAAACAGAACTGGTCAGTAAGAAAAAAGAAAACAGGATCTGTTTCCAAATCCTGTTTTCTCTATAAATTGTAGAATTAAGCGCAGAGATTACTCAGAAGCTTGTTCTTCTGATGCATTTTCGTTCTTTACAGCTGTTTCTAAACTTAATATGGTTGGACATTTTTCAAAGTGGGTCAAGAAAAATATTGTGTGGGGTCATAAAAATAAAAGCGGGAGAAAAATAGACTTGTTTTTTTGAATCTTTTGAAAAAATGCGCTTTTTTTGTTAAGAAAGTGTTAAGAACAGCGCGTCCGTAGCTCAATTGGATAGAGCACTAGACTTCGGATCTAGGGGTTAGGGGTTCAAGTCCTCTCGGGCGCGCCATTTTTCTGAATTGAAGGGTTAAGTATAGGTATAACCAATTTGTCTTTTAAAATTTCAGCGCATAACAACAAGTCAGTGAATGCCACAGCCAATTGTAAGAGGTTGGGACTGCCTTTTCATTCTAGGTAGCTTCTATAAAAAAACTTAGGAAGGCTGGAGTTGGGGGCCT
The DNA here is from genome assembly GCA_026914095.1 of Oligoflexia bacterium. GTDB lineage: Bacteria > Bdellovibrionota > Bdellovibrionia > Bdellovibrionales > UBA1609 > JACOND01. Next base: position 6,400 of record JAPPIY010000036.1, on the reverse strand, counting down.
TTTATTTGGAAACAGGAAAAAAACGGAGGCAGAAGAAAATATATCCGTGGCTTCTCAAAAAAAGCTTGATTAAAAAATCCTTGAAACCAGTAAAATTTTAGTGTAGAGTTAAGAAATGGCTGGTGTTAAAAGACACTGCGAAAAAAAATAGGTTTCTTTTAAAGCAGTTTCCTGTGGTCATTCTTTTAGGTGTTCGTCAGTGTGGTAAAACTCACCTTTTAAAAAGCCTTTACCCAAAATGGAAATATTTTGATCTTGAAAATTTAAAAGATAGAAATTTTATTACAAGAGACTTTTTCAGAGCCAACTCTATAAAGAGGGAAGAAAAGAAAATTGGCATTTTCATTGATTTGGTGTAAAACCTTTTATTATGTCAAAAAAAGTGGCAACTACTATTTATATCACTGAAAAACAGCAAGACCAGCTTAAAGAGTTAAACGACCGTTTAAAAGTGCCTGTTTCTGAGCTGATTCGGCAGGGAATTGACTTGATTGTCAAAAAATACGATGAGAATTTATCAGGTCAAATTTCTCTTTTTGAGGAAAAGGATCAAAAAACACAATAATTATGTCTTTGGAAAATATCCGTAACTTCTCAATCATTGCTCATATTGATCATGGAAAGTCCAGTCTGGCGGATTGTTTTTTAGAGCTGACGCAAGCTGTGGATGATCGCACTAAAAAGGATCGCTTTTTAGACAGCATGGACTTAGAAAGAGAAAGGGGCATTACCATTAAAGCTCAAACTGTCCGTCTGTCTTTTAAAAGTGATGAGGGCAAAACTTATCAGTTCAATTTAATAGACACCCCTGGACATGTTGATTTTTCTTATGAAGTCTCCCGCTCTCTGTCGGCCTGTGAAGGCGCTTTGTTGGTGGTGGACGCCTGCCAGGGGATTGAAGCGCAAACGATGGCTAACACCCTGCTGGCTTTGGAAAATAATTTGGAAATTATACCTGTGATCAACAAAATTGATTTGCCCTCTCAAAGAATTGAAGAGGTAAAACAGCAGTTGAAAGATTTAATTGGCGTTAAGGAAGGGGAAATTTTGCTTGCCAGCGCTAAAGAAAAAACAGGAATCAAAGAAATTTTATCAGCGGTTGCGCAAAGAGTGCCTCCTCCTCAAGAAGAAAGCTTTAAGTCTTCCCTAGCCTTGCCTTTCTCATCGGCCTTAAGGGCTTTAATTTTTGATTCTTGGTTTGACCCTTATCAGGGGGTGATTGCTCTTTGCTGTGTCAAACAGGGAAGCCTTAAAAAAGGAGATACGATTTATTTAAAGGGAACAAATAGAGAGTGCGAGGTTTTACAGCTAGGCGCTTTTACTCCTTTTGCCTCTGAGCTGAAAGAGTTAAAAACGGGGGAAGTCGGCTTTGTGATTACAGGAGTTAAAGAGATCGCCGATATGAGAGTGGGGGATACTATCACCCATAAGCGGACAAAAGAAGTTCCCGCTTTGGCCGGCTTTAAAAAAGCTCAGCCTATGGTTTATTCCGGTGTTTTCCCTATATCCTCTGATAATTTTGAGCCATTGAAAAAAGCTTTGGAAAAACTGGCTTTAAATGATTCCAGTTTAGCTTATGAGGTGGAGTCGTCTAAAGTTTTAGGTTTTGGCTTTCGTTGCGGCTTTTTAGGCTTGCTTCATCGGGAGATTGTTCAAGAAAGGCTGGAAAGAGAGTTTGAGCTGGATCTGATCACAACAGCTCCCAGTGTGATTTATAAAACTTATTTAAAGAAAGGGGAAGTGTTGGAGGTGGAAAACCCCTCTTTGCTTCCTGATCCCACTAAAATTGACCGCTTGGAAGAGCCTTTTGCCAGGGCGCAAATTCATTCTCCCTCTGAATATCTGGGGGCTGTGCTCAAATTGTGTGAAGAAAAACGAGGCATTCAAGAAGGGATAGAATATATTTCAAGTGATAAGGCGATTGTAAAATATAAAATTCCGCTCAATGAAATGATTTTAGATTTTCATGATCGGTTAAAGTCTTTGTCTAGGGGCTATGCCTCTATGGACTATGAGCTGATTGGCTATGAGCCGGCGGATTTAGTTAAAATGGATGTTTTGCTTAACGGAGAAATTATTGACGCCCTTTCTGTCATTGTTCATCGCTCCCAAGCTCAGCAAAAGGGGAGGTATTTAGTTCAAAGGCTGAAAGAGCTTATTCCACGGCAACAGTTTCAAGTGGCTATTCAGGCGGCTGTTGGAGCAAAAATCATTGCCAGAGAGACTTTAGGAGCTTATCGTAAAGATGTAACAGCTAAACTTTATGGGGGGGATGTCACACGAAAGAAAAAACTGCTGGAAAAGCAAAAATCAGGCAAAAAAAGAATGAAAGCCATTGGGCGAATTGAAGTGCCTCAAAAAGCCTTTATGGCTCTGATGAAAACAGATGATTGAAGGTAAAGACAGCCTTCTTCGGCTTTTTTTTGGAAGAAGAAAAAAAAGCGGTAAAAACATTAAGAAAGAGAATTAGAAAAATTACATTTAAAAGTAGAGTCAAGTAATAGCGCGAAAATAACAGAGCTTTCAAAATTGAGAATAACTTTTTTTAAAAATAGGTTTGATTTACTGATGGAAGACAAATCACACAGAGTATCCTGCTTGCTTTCAAAATAAAATTCAGTTTTCTTTCTATAATTAGAAAAAACAGCTTGTCCCTTGTGAAAAAAGGGTTTAGGGTCATTTCAATATATTTAACAACTAGGGTTTTTTATGAAGAGAAAGCCAAAGCGCGCAAGAGAAACAACAAAAAAGCTGACAGCAAATTTACAAGGCAGTAAGGAATCTTCACCACAAAAAGTCTCCAGCCCTCATGATAAATTTTTTAAAGAAGTTTATTCCAGTCCTAAGCTTGCGGTTGAGCTTTTTAAGCTGGCTCTACCCAAAGAAGAATGGTCAGATTATGGTTGGAGTGGTATAGGGATTGAAAAAGACAGCTTAAAAAAAGGACTGATAGCTGATCTTATTTACTCTCTTCCTCTAAAAAAAGACTCAAAAAACCGCTTAAGAATAGTTATAATATTGGAGCACAAATCACACTATGATCGTCGTCTTTTTACTAAACAGTTGTATTATCAGACTTATATCCATGAGCTGTTTATAAAGCAGACCGGCCACCCTCAGCCTATAATTTCTTTATTGTTCTATCATGGAAGGAAAGCTTGGAAGTGGAAATTGTCTTTTCAGGAAGCGCTTTTTGGGGATTATTTGTCTAAAATTCCTTTATCTTGTTGTGAAAATATGCTAAACTTCAAGATGAAGTTATTGGATGTTCAGGATAAGAATTTAAAAAAGCTTTTGAAAGGCAAGAGCTTTAAAAAGAGCAAAGGGATACTGAATGTATTTGAGAAGATTTGGACATTAAAGGATAAGAAAAAGATAACAGAGGAGGATTTGTTAAAGATTTTAGCTGAGTTTGGAGTATTTTCAACTAAAGCGGATAATGATTTGGTGTTAAGCATAATGAATTATTTTAAGTCCTTTGGAGTGTCTGATAAGTTATGGGAGCGGACAGAAAAAAGGGCATTAAGAGAGGGAATCTTTAAAAAAGGAGGTTATATGGATGTCAGAGAGAACATAAGAGAAGAAGGCCGCTGGGAAGGCCGTCAAGAAGGCCGTCAAGAAGGCCGTCAAGAAGGCCAAAAGCAAATTATTTTAAATATGCTGAAAAAGAAGGCTGATATTTCTTTTATTTCAGAAGTGACAGGTTTGCCTGAAAAAGAGATTAAAAAACTCAAAAACGGGGCTTAAGATGAATGTTTGGCAAAAGATTTGTCTATCAGCCAGATAGAAGAAGGAGCTAATCGGCAAAATACTGCAAGCGGTTCAAAGGGATCAATATTCTGTTTCAGCCAGGCAATCTGTTATAAGGCCGCTAACCGCTTTTCCTCAGCTGAAATTATTTTAATGGACAACAAAGTAAATGGGGAGCAGAAGCTTTGATAGAAGCTTATAAACAGGGGATAAAAGCTAGCTCTGAATCTGCTGTGAATAGTCTGCATCAATTTAGAATAGCCCCGCGATGGAGTTAAAAATCAGATTACTGAATTTTATAGAAATAAACAACCCTGATTTTATAAACTCAGGCGATACCTATAAACTGAGGAATCGTGTGGATGCGCTTTGATCGGTCTTAGGTACTTAGGTTTGTTAAATGCAACATTTTAACTCAATTGCAGTTGTGGGTTTTGCAGGCTTTTATAAACATTTCTCTTTGAAGCTCAAACAAATCCACATTTTCATCATTGAGTTGCAATCTTCTTTGAAAATCCGCGCGGGTAATTCCCACCATGCTGTCATAAGCTTTTAGAGCTTGTGTTTTTGCCTTCCTTGTTTGATCGCTCATCCAGTCTAAAAAAGAAGAGGTGGCGGAGCCGGAAGAAGGGCTGTCATCTATCAGCCCGTATTGTTCCCCAGAGCTTAAAAACCTTCTAACTCCTTTATTTATCTTTTCGCCTAATGATGTTTCAGTTGTTCCTTCTATGGGATCTGTTTCTGCTAGGGGCGAATTGTTATTTCCTGTAGATGGTCTGTATTTCTGAGATGAAATTCCTCTTGCGCTGGGGAAATTGACAGAGCTGTTAGGACTGGGAGTTTGAGAATCCGTTTTACTGTTTTCTTCAAAATCGGCCGAGACAGAAGTTCCCTTATTATTATCAGTTGACGGGGGTCTTTTGGGATCGTAGGGAAAAGAAACTTCAAAGCGGGAGCTGGGGTCTTGGCTGTCTTCTGTTTCCCGTTTGCTGTTAGTTGCTCTAAAGGGATTGTTTTTTCCATAGGAAAAAGAATCGCTTTTAATTCCCCCTTGACTTGCAGAGTGGGAGCGGGAAGAGCCAGAAGGAGTGTGGCTGGCAGTGGCCGGATCCACTAATTGATTTTGCTCTTGATTTTCCTGTTGGGGTTTTTGCTGGCATTCTGTTTGCATTTCAGCCAGCTTTTTCTCAATTTGCTCTTTTTCCAAAGGGTCTTCACAAGCTTTAATAACAGGATAAGCAATAGAGTTTCGAGAGCGGTTAGGCTCAGATAAAGATTCAAATTTGAGATTTTTAAA